>CAZBGH010000028.1:0-12900 GCA_964491335.1 uncultured Methanosarcinales archaeon
GCCATCTTTCATAGAATAAAGCATATAATTATATAATTTAAATAGTTTGTGATTATAGTCAACCAACAAAGTAATTAAGTGTTATATGTTGTTTGTTGTTGACTATTAGGAAGCCACAACTAACCTTATTTATTTTTGTGGCTTACTATAAATAAACTAATTACAATAAAAAGATAAAAAAACTATTAAATAATAATAGCTAAACTAAGAAAAAATCTATAAACAAAATAATATATATCTAATAGGAATCTTATTCAGTCTAACTCCATCTCGTCTTTAGTTTTCTTAAACTCTTGCGCACTTTCCTTTGCTCTGTATATTTGGGCAAATGATGGAGTGACAACAATATAGTCTTCTCCAAAACCTGCAATTTCTCCATCGATTGCATCTGTTGTCTTTTTAAGCTTATTAATTGCTCTTTTAAGCTCTACAAGATCCTTATCCTTTAACGGCTTGATATTAACAAGGGCAATCGTATAACCTTCCCTTAAAGAATCCAAGATTTCCTTAACATCATCAAAATCCTTTAACACAAAAGGCCTCACAATAATCTTTGATTTAAATTCTTCACCTTCAGAATCTAGCTCTACATAGCCTTCCTCGCTGTCCCCAGCCCCTTCAGGAACCTTAACCTTCTTCATTATTTTCGAAAAAAAATCCCTCATTTTATACCCTCCTTAAAGCAGTCCCTACATCCTATAACTCTGCTATTCCTATCTGTTGAATAACGTATATTTAAATATTTCGAAAGCAAAGCTTTAGAAACTGGAAAAACCAGTATTTCTATATTCAGGAAACTATGACTATTAGGCATCAATAAATATAGTCAACCAACAAAGTAATTGAGGGTTATATATTGTTTGTTGTTGACTATTAGGAAGCCACTATACCTATTTATTTTTGTGGCTTACTATATATCAAAAGCCTTTTATAACTAGTCCCTTTCTTTTCACCTTTATGCTTATAGGTTTAGTAGGGAAACCTAGTTGTGGAAAAAGTACCTTTTTTAAAGCTGCTACTCTTGCTGAGGTAGAGATAGCTGCATATCCTTTTACTACGATTAAACCTAATTCTGGAATAGGGTTTGTTAAAGTTACTTGTGTAGATAAAGAGTTTAATGTGCAATGTATGCCAAGGCAGGGATTTTGTTTACAGCATAAGAGGTTTGTTCCTGTTGAATTAATGGATGTTGCTGGCTTGGTGCCTGGAGCTCATGAAGGTAAGGGAATGGGTAATGCTTTCCTTGATGATTTAAGGCAGGCTAGTGTTATGATACATGTTATAGATATTTCTGGGAGCACTAATGAGAAAGGTGAAATAGTTGCTGCTGGTAGCTATGACCCTGCCAATGATATAAGGTTTCTTGAGTTTGAGCTAGATATGTGGTATTTGCGCTTAGTAGAGAAAGGATGGGAGAAATTTGCAAGAACTTTACAGCAAGAGAAAGGTGAAATCGCTAAAGCGATTGCAAAACAGCTTTCTGGACTAGGGGTTACTGAAGCAATGGCTAAAGATGTTATTCAAAAGCAGCAGTTTCCAGAAGATATAATGAAATGGGGTCAAAACGTATTGAAGAGGTTTGCTGTTGAGTTAAGGAAGATAACAAAGCCAATGATAATTGCATGCAATAAAATTGATATTTCTGCTGGACCTGGTAATTTTGAAAGACTAAGAAGAGAATTTCCACAGCATGTACTAATTGCATGTTCTGCCGAGGCTGAATTAGCACTTAGAGAGGCTGCAAAGCATGGATTAATTAGCTATGTTCCCGGTGATAATAAATTTGAGATTTTAAAACCAGAAAGGCTGAATGAGACGCAAAAGCTTGCACTTGAATTTATTAAGAAAAATATCTTGGAGAAATATGGAAGTACTGGAATACAGCATGTAATTGACGAGGCTTTATTTAAACTGTTAGGATACATAGCGATATTTCCAGGTGGAATTAACAAGTTTGCTGATAGTGAGGGTCGTATTCTTCCAGATGTATTCTTAATGCCGCCAAGATCAACTGCACTTGATTTTGCATACAAACTACATACAGATCTTGGAAAGAATTTTATTAGAGCTATAGACGTAAAGACAAAAAGGGTTATAGGAAAGGATTATTTATTGAGAAATAGAGATGTTATTGAGATTGTGACCAGTAAGTAGTTTTAGCCTTGTGGGATCCCAGGCTTGTGAGTGGGCCATGGAACTTCCAGTAAATGATTTGTTATACCTCCAGAGGCTATTTGCGATTGTGTTCTCACTCCCACGCCAGATAAATTATTTGAATGTTGTCGATAATAAAATAAAGGTTCAGGAATATATAACCCAATGTATCCTTTAGAGACTATAGCTTGCCACCTCGCATGTTTTTCACCACTTTGTATACCTTCATCAAATGGGAATATCTTTTGTAATGCTTCGGTTAGCGTAGCTCCGCAACCCGGAATATAACTAAAGGTTTTTAATAATTCTGCATCAAAATTTGTAGAAGGCCTCTCTATTGGTTGATCATCTGAACCTAATATTATATATCCCTGTTCATCAATAAGGATTGAATGTGTGTAAACAAATCCTACTCTTTCTCCTTTTCTTGCAATCAAAAGTTCTGTTGTTCTTTGTACATAAGTAGGAAACATTATATCATCTGCATCAAAAAATATTGTAACTTCCCCCTTAACATGTCGAAACCCTGCATTGAGTGCGGAAGGAAAACCTCCATTAGTTTTAGATAGTACCACAAAATTTCTAAATCTACCACTATGCTGAGACTCTAATATGTTAATAACTTCCATTGAGTTATCTTTACTTCCGTCGTCAACAATGATTAATTCTAGTGGACTATATGTCTGTTCAGCTACACTTCTAACAGCTTGTTCTATATATCTCACATAATTAAAATTAGTGACTAAGATAGAAACTAGCACTTCCTCTTGAGCTGTCATCTGAATATTTATAAGAGTATATTTTATAAATTTTTCTGTCAAAAAGGCTTTATCCCAAAAGTCTTATCAGCCAAGAAAAAAGATTGTGGCAGGCTAGTCTTCGTGATGCATATTGGAAAGATTATTAAATTAATGATTAATCAAATTATAGTAAGCCACAAAAATAATTTTAATAATAATAAGGAAATAATCATTTGCATACGAGTGACTTTGTGTATGGAGTAGTCCGCCTATCCATGCTGTAACATTAATGAGGCGGACATTTTGAGGAACTATGTTTCAAGACATTTAGGAAGCGCGAGCTTCCTACAGACAAGCATACAAGTTAACTGGACGTTGCAAAGTTTAACAATATTTATAACTCATGATAATGCATAGGAAATAAAATATTTCCTATCCCCATCGAGCAAAGCTCTCTGGGTATAAATCCTAATTATATACTCACTTTGTTCGTGAGTTTCAACATAGTTGAAACCTTTTTGGTTGACTATAAATGAGGTGGATTAATGGCAGATAATTTATTACCTTTTGAAAAGGTAACTAGGAAAATATTAGTAAAGAAAGAAGCGAAAACAGATGAAAAATATGGCTGTAGACCTGAAGATAGGAACACTGAAGATGTTATAAATTATGGTATAGTAAATATTGATAAACCAAAAGGTCCAACAAGCCACCAAATATCGGATTTTGTGCAAAAAATACTTGGAATAACTAAAGCAGGTCACTCTGGGACTCTAGAATAAAGGAGAAATCCTAATGTGACCGGGGTTCTTCCAGTTGCCTTAGGCAGAGCTACAAGAATAGTACAATATCTTTTAACTGCTGGAAAAGAGTATGTTGGGATAATGCATTTGCATAAAGAGATTAAGGCTAAAGATATAGAGATAGCTTTTAAGAAAT
The DNA here is from genome assembly GCA_964491335.1 of uncultured Methanosarcinales archaeon. Classification (GTDB taxonomy): domain Archaea; phylum Nanobdellota; class Nanobdellia; order Woesearchaeales; family JACPIF01; genus JACPIF01. The sequence goes on from CAZBGH010000028.1 coordinate 3,834, forward strand.
TTACAGGAAAGATACAACAAAAGGTTCCTCTTAGAAGTGCAGTGAAAAGACAGGTTAGGGAAAGAGAAGTATACTATATAAACATTCTGGAGATAAATGGCAAAGATGTCTTATTCAAAGTAGGGGTACAAGCTGGAACTTACATAAGAAAGCTTGTACATGATATAGGTCTATATCTAAAAGTAGGAGCACATATGACTGAGTTGAGAAGAACCAAAGCTGGGCCTTTTGGTGAATCAAGTCTTGTAACTTTACATGATTTGAGGGATTATTATGTATATTATAAAGAGGATAATGATGAAAAAAAACTAAGAAAAGTTTTGCAGCCAATTGAAAAAGGAATTTCACATCTTGCAAAAGAATGGGTTGTAGATAGTGCTGTTGATCCAATATGCCATGGAAGTTCACTTGCAATCCCTGGAATTTCTAAATACAATACTAATATTAAAGAGGGAGAAATAGTTGCTATAATGACATTAAAAGATGAGTCAATTGCAGTAGGCGAAGCAAAGATGAGTTCTGAATCTATATCTATCGAAAGCAAAGGAATTGCAGTTAAAACTAAGGCTGTTTTTATGCTACCAGGGACTTATCCAAGGTATAAGAAATATAGTATTGATAGTCAGTAATAACAGAGTATAGGAGACCATAAAATTAAGGCGTAACTGTATGATTATCTGATTTTATACTAATTTGCATTATCTTTGACTTAGTTTTTATATTAATTTGCAGAGTTAGGCATCTTGGTGCTTGTCTATCCTCTGCTGAGATTTTTTTATTATTACACCTTGTAACTTTCGTGTGTTTTGTCTACCTTGTCCGCCACATATAGCTGGACATAGGAAATCTTTAGATTTCCTAGCTTCGAAATCCAAAGGTTTTCGAAACATCAATAATAGGCGGACTACTGCATACAAAAATTGATTCGTTTGGAAAGTTAAAATAAATCTTTGGGACTAGTTCTCTAATTATTTCTGTTTGAATTAAAAAACCTTAAGTTCTGAGTCTCAGAATATCTCAGAATATAGTAGTTGGCGGTTTAAATAAGTTATAAATTATAGTCACATTTTTGTTTTTTTATGAATAAACTATGATTAGTTCTTATAACTTATTTTTATCGTAATCTATAGAGACGTAACATTTATATAGAGTACATATACCCTATAAAAGAATTAACCTAATATTTCTAAGTAAAATACACTATGACAGAAATAAAGAAATTGGGGGCTGTTAAGAGATTTGGTGCAAGGTATGGAAGAAAGCTTAAGCAGAAGTATGCAGAAGCAGAAAATCTTCATAAGCAAAGCTATAAGTGTCCTTACTGCACTTATATTAGAGTTAGAAGACTGGCTTCTGGTATATGGCAGTGCAGAAAATGCAGTTCAAAATTTACAAGTAAGGCATATAATGTTAGCAAAAAGGTTGTAGTGCAAACTCCTATAGAAGGTTTCAGGCTAGAAGAGGCACCACTAGCTAAATCTGATCAAATGGAAGAAGAGATTCAAGTAAAGAAACTAAGGAAGAAATTAAAGCAGATAGAAGAAGAATAAACATGGTAAAATACAAGTGTTTTTTCTGTAATAAAAAAATACCTTCAGAGGAATTAGGATCTAAAAGAGTGAGGTGCAGATATTGCGGCTCTAAAATGCTCTATAAACCCAGATATCATATAACAAAGATAAAATCTAGGTAAAAATGGTAGATATGTCTAAAGAGACTGAGCAAAAAATTGGCCAGCTGCAGATTTTGGAGCAGAATATACAAACATCAATGATGCAAAAGCAACAGTTCCAGTCACAACTCATTGAAATAGAGTCTGCACTTTCTGAACTGAAAAACGCAAATAGGGGCTATAAGATTGTTGGTAATATTATGATTGATTCAACAAAAGAAGAGCTAGTTAGTGATTTGACTCAGAAAAAGGAGATGTTTGAGTTAAGGATTAAAAGCCTTGAAAAACAGGAAGAGCAATTTAAAACTAAAGCAAAAAAACTTCAAGAAGAGATCCTTGGTGAAATAAGGAAAAAAAGTTAGTTCTAGGAAAAATGACAACTCAGCATGAGAATAATGGGGTTATTGAAGAAGTAAGCAAGTTGCTTTCAGATCTCACTGAAGAGATTAATATTCCAAAAAATGTTAAGATAAAAATTAATAGCACGATTTCTACATTAAAGGAAGAAAAAGATAGTTTGATAAAAGTACATAAAGCGTTAAATGAACTGGGAGAAATTGCAGACGATGCGAATCTTCAGCCTTACACCAGGACACAGATATGGAATGTGGTTAGCATACTTGAGAAATTGTGATTAGGAATTATAAAAATATAATCATGATATCTAATACTAACGTATTAAGTTTTATTACTATGTTTACTCTTTTTTATAAGTGATTTAGTTAGCAGAGAATTTGGAATATAAATCACGTCACCTTTTTTAGTTTCTAAAACTAATTCCAATAGGTTTAAGCTTATTATCTTGCCTTCTATAATGCTATCTTTATCTTGAATTGAAATTATATCACCCTCTTTAAAATTTTCCTTTTGCTGTACTCTAATACCTGCTAGTATATTTGGTATGAAATCTTTTAAACCTAGAACTATTGAGAGTATTACAAATAGTATAATTATTAGGGATATAAACTGAAATACTGTTGAGACTAAACCTATTTTGCTTAAAGAATAAACTATAGAAGAGAAATAAACTATGTATTCAATTAGGTGGCTGATAAATTCCTCTAATGAGAGCTTAATAGGTGTTGTTTTTCTTATGAATGTGTCAAACTCAAATTCATGAAGCATTCTTTTAAGAAGTTTTCCTAGAACTCTTCCAATAACTATTCCTATTAGTAGTATAATTAAAGCCCCTACAAATTTTGTCAGATATGTTGTAAATAAGGAATTTAGGTATTCTAAGATTCTTGTAATAATTTCTACCATTAAAATATTTAGTTTTATAATAGGTTTATAAAAGTATGTGCTCTGTACATCACAAAAATATTAAATACTTCTACATTATTCAGCAAATGTTATGATAATAGAAAGAGTAAGTGTAATAACAAAGATTAAAGATCTTGAAGAGGAGCTTAAGAAAACTAAGTACAATAAGAAAACTCAAGCACATATAGGTCTAATAAAGGCAAAAATTTCTAGACTTAAGGAAGAGGAGCATAAAAGAGCATCTTCAAAGGGTAAAACTGAAGGTTTCTCTGTTAAGAGGACTGGTGATGCTACTGTGATAATGGTTGGCTATCCATCTGTTGGAAAATCAACTTTGCTGAACGCAATTACAAATGCTAAATCAGAAGTTGGCACCTATAACTTTACTACTCTAACATGCATTCCTGGTTTATTAGAATACAAAGATGCAAAGATACAAATTCTAGATGTTCCAGGTATTGTAGAAGGCGCTGCATCTGGCAGGGGTAGGGGTAAAGAAGTCTTAGCGTGCGCTCAAAGTGCAGATCTTGTGTTAATACTTTTAGATGTATTTCATCCTAGGCATATTGAAACTATACTAAAAGAGATTTATGATACTAATTTAAGGATAAATAAAAGAAAGCCAGATGTTACAATAACTAAAAAGCCAAGGGGTGGGATAGATATTGGAAGTACAGTTAAACTTACTAAATTGGATAATAAGTTAGTTGCTGATATTTTAAGAGAATATAAGCTGAACAACTGCAGTATTATAATTAGAGATGATATTAGTGTTGAGGAGTTATGTGATGCAATTGAAGGTAATAAGAAATATGTTCCAGTAATCATAGTGCTTAATAAAATAGATTTAGTTTCTCATGAGGAATTAGAAAGGATCAGATCAAAATATGAAGTTGACATTTGTATCTCTGCTGATAAAAAAGTAAGTCTTGAGGAGTTGAAAGAAATGATATTTAGGAAACTTAATTTTATCAGAATATTTTGCAAAGAAGCTGGAAAGAAGGCTGATATGGAAGTTCCTCTTATAATGAAGCTACCTACAAATGTTGAAGATATTTGCAATAAGTTGCATAAGGATTTTGTAACAAAGTTTAAGTTTGCTAGAATATGGGGGAGATCTGCTAAATTTCCAGGACAGAAAATGGGCTTAAACCACAAACTTAAAGATCAAGATATAGTTGAGATACATTTGAGATGAAAAACTAATCTTTCTTTAATGCTGGCAACAATTGCTTTATTTTCTGTTTAGCTTCATCTGTCCAATGAGCATACATTGGATCAAGGAATAAAAGCTCAAGACAAGGCTCATGTTGCTCATGTTCCCAAGGGTCATAGCCAGTCCACGCAGCTGCATACCCTATGGAAACACCATTCACAGTTATTAGGTACTCATGTGTGTGCCAAGGTCTAGGTTTTTTTATAAAAGAATTAATATAGTCTAATCTTCTGTGTGGCCTAACTGCTTCAGACTTCATTAGAGAGTGCAGCATCGATTCTCCTACAGCAAGTGGTTGCAATATTGCCAGCCTAGCTAGGTCCTCAATTCGAGGTCGAACTTCAACAGGAATTGGTGAGATAAGCTCAAGTGTAGAAACTGGTGTAGGAAACAATAGCATTTGACTCATAAGCTACATATACATAATAAGATTTAAATATATTATTAAAACTTCTTTAATAGTACTAAAAATAAATTTATAATATATCAACTCAAACTCTCTAAATATTCTTTCTTGCCTAAACCTTCTCTCTTAGCAAGTTTCTCTATTGCTTTATCAACATTACTGCCATATTGAGCTGCCTTTTTCTTCCGCCATGCAAACTCTTTCTCCAACCTAAATTCTTCTGCTATCTCACGTATTATAAGCTTATTATTATTGCTATCTATCTTAAACATTGGATTTAGATTCATTCCTTCAACTATTACATCTCTTGCTAAAAATGGTGCTCTGAATTCGATTCCTGTAATGCTAGAAATCTTAAAGTCTCTCACCAAATCTCTTTTCCACATTCCCTTTAATCCTTTCCAGCACTCAAGGTGAACTAAGGAATATCCATCTTTTAATGCTTCAAGATGTCTTTGATAACCACAGAATATCTCTTCACTGCCTATGCCACCTAGTAAGACATTGATACCATCTTCTTTGGCGAGTTTGCATACTGCTAATTCTACAGTTCCAACTCCAACATTTACAACATCTGGAGCTATAATTTTAACAACTTTCTTTATTAGCTCTTCGATTTCTTCTATGCTAAAGACTTTAAATTTATGCTTGAAATTATATATTTTTGCAATTTTTTCTGCAAACTGGATGTCCTCAGAATTTTCTAATCCGATTGAGTAGCATGTAAAATCTTTATTTAGCTTTTGGGCTATTAATGCTAATAATGTTGAATCTACTCCCCCAGAAAACATTACTCCAAAATTTGAATCATTTGAATCTATATTATTAACTGCATTCATCAAAGCTTCTTTTATTCTTCTTTTAGATCTTTCCTTGTTAGTTTCTAGCTCATCAAAATCGTTTTCTAAAGAAGTGATATATTCCAACCATTTGGCTTCTTCTACTAAGTTGCTATTATCTACTATTTTAATACTGTCCATAAGATGAATATGAATGTCAAGTTTAAAAATTTATATGCTCTAAAGAATGAAGATGGGAGCCCCTTACTATAATCCTCATTAAGAACAAAGGATTAGCAGAAGCATATAAGAAATATCATAAACTGCTTTGGAAAAATGCAAAAAGGATTTAGAAATAGAAAACTGCAAAAATACATGGACAATAGTTATCGTTTTCTAATTATAGCAAATGCAGTAAATTTTTGTAATAGAAAGTGCATTTGCTATATTAGAACGAACTAAACAATTTTTATGGATATTTAGTTCGTTCTCTATAGTAAAAGACACTATGCATTGTCCTAAAACTTGTGTCTTTTACTAAAATCAGAAAAGCTTAAATAATAGTTGTCTATACTATGTCTATACATAAATTATGAATACTTAATCAAAAGCATGGAAATACAAAAATTGGCAATAAAGGAGCAGATTGTAAAAACTGTGGTAAAATCTGGCAATGGAGGAGCTGTGTGGGTTCCAAAGGATTGGCTAGGAGAAGAGGTAGTAGTCATACTTCCAGAAAAACCGAAGTTTGATATAAAAGAAAGAATCATACATTTACTTGAACCATACTTAAAAGACATAATTTCTGTGGGAATTTATGGCTCATATGCCAGGAATGAGCAGACAAAAGAGTCTGATATAGATGTCTTAGTGCTTACTAAAGACAAGCGCTTAAAGCTAAATCTTAAAGAAGAAAAAATAGAAATTACATCATTTCCAGTTCCTTTATTTAAGCGAGCAATTGAGAAATATCCTGCTTTATATTATCAAATGGTGCAGGAGGCAGAGCCATTAATAAATGCTTATGTTATAGAAGAATTAAGACACATAGAAATTAGCAAAGAAAGCTTAAAGGAGTATCTAAAAGAAACAAGAGAGCACCTAAAAAGCAACAAAGAACTGCTAGAATTAGACAAGCTGGATGGAGACTATATTAAATCCTATTCCGTGGTTTACTCGTTAATGTTAAGGCTAAGGACACTCTTTATAATCCAGTGTAATCTTAAAAAAGATACATTTTCAAACAAAAAATTCAGAAAATGGGTTATTAGCCAAGGTATAAGCCTTAAGGAATTTGAAGGTTGTTACAAGGCTTACAGACTAATCAGAGATAATGAAAGCACTAAAGGTTTAAGGATAAAGATTAGTGTTGCTGAGACAATATTAAATATTCTTGAAAAAGAATTGGGAGAATTAGAGGTAAAAATTCATGGTAAATAGAAAGAAAAGGTTGCAAAAAGGAATAGAGTCCCTTGAAAAGCAAATTAAGTTTCATGAAGAAAAGCTGAGAAGGGCAGAGAAAGAAGATAATATAGAACTTGCTGAATATTACAAAAAAGAGATTGTTGCTAAGAAAAGAGATAAAGAAGAAAAGCAAAGGATTCTTGATAAAGGTGGTTAAATTGTTCGAAAACTCAAAATTCCAAGAAATCACACAAAAGATCATATATTGCTCTGGAAAACCGCAAAAAGGGTGTGATAGATGGCTTCATTAGGTATACTTTATGGCATTATAGCACTACTAGGTTGGGGTCTTGCAGATTTCTTTGCAAAAAGAGTTATTGATAGAATTGGAGATTTCAAGGCTTTGTTCTGGATGCAGTTATTGAGCATGATACCATTCTTTTCTTTATATCTTGCAGTAGATGGAAGGTTTATTTTTCCTATCAATGATTATACGATGTTTATTCTAATATCAATTTTAGGCATTGTGGGTTATTTTTACTTCTATAAAGCAATTAGGTTGGGAAATATTTCTATTATATCGCCTATACAAGCGTCTTATGTTGTGTTAACAGTTATTTTAGCTGTAATTTTTCTTCAGGAAAGATTAACTATAGAACAAACAATTTCAATTGCAATAGTTTTTATTGGCTTAGTAATGACTGGAATTAATTTTATATCACTTAAAATGTTAAGAAAAGTCAATTTGTGGCCAGGTGTTAAGGAAGATCTTATATCTGCTGGTTGCTTTGGTTTTCATTTCCTTCTTATAGGTATAATGGTAGCAAAATATGGATGGTTGGTTCCAATATTTTTCTTTAGGGTTTTTAATGTTATTTTCCTTTTGCTATACACAAGTATGTTTAAATCAGACTTTAGAATTAAATTAGCTGTTAAAGAGAATTATATTCACTATCTATTTCCTTTGATTGTAATATTTGATGTTGCAGCAATACTAGGCTTTTCATTAGGTGTCAATTCTACATATGTGTCAATAGTAACTCCAGTAGCGCTATCATTTCCTCTTGTTACTGTAACACTAGCATCAATTTTCTATAAAGAAAGATTAGATAAGATTCAGATACTAGGCATAATATTGTTAATTTCTGGAATTATTTTACTTTCTTACTTTTCCTAATTAGTTTAGGCCTACTCTGTTTAATGGCTTTATTAATTTCACTTGAATCTTGTTTTGCTTCCATTACAGATTTTATTTTTAGAGCCTGTGTTTGGAAGCCAAATTCTTTGCCTATAGATAGGATTTGATAAGCAGCTCTTAAAAAGACTATATATGAAACTGCTAGGAAGAGATATCCTACGTAAGATAATAGCCCCTTAAAATTGTAAAGCTCATCTGAAATATTCCATAATGAAAAAAGTATGACAAATATAAGGCTTAATAAAAAGTGTGTTGTGTAAGCTCTTAAAGAAGATCCAGGTGACAAGCTTTTTCTGGCAATTGAGACCCATATAATAGCGAGTATACCTAAAGATAGAGATAAAACACCAACTGCGATTTTAACATCTTGTGTTATGGCAAATATTGCAAGTATGCTAAGTAAAATGCCAAATAGCCAGATAGTTGCTGCTGTAAATTCTTTCCAGTTCATTGGGCTACTCCAAAGTCTATTGTAACATCACAGAAGGGAGTAAGTTCGTTAATCAACTCGTTATCTTTATTTTTTTGCAGTGAAACTATTATGCCTCTAACCTTCCAAACTCTCATTTTTCCTGCAAGGAAATGGATAAACCTAGCAACTGTTTCAGCGTGATTATACAGAAGCAATGTACTCAATGAATCAAAGAATACAAATTTTTCATTACTGGGGATAGCTCTAACTGCTTGGTCCATGGCAACAGAGATATCACTTAAATTCTCAGGACTGCCTATGAACAGGCAATTATCAGTTTTCTTTAGCTCTCCACCTGCTGTTTTTGTTACTGCATCAATAAAAATCACCATTCTTTCATCAATATTATTCTTTTGAAAGGTGGCTAGTAAATCTTCAAATGGCCTATTTAAAGTAACATAAACACCTGGAATCTTTTCTGATATAAGATGTTTTATAATATCAAGGTTAGTTTTGTGGTAATCCTTTGCATTAACTGTGGCAATAGCCACATAATACTTAAGGTCTTTTAATTCTTCTTTCAGCTTATAGCTTACATTTGCGACCATATGTACCTATGTTAAATTTATTAATAGACATGATTATAAAGGTTACGGATTTGCGGGCTCTGTAGAAAATCTCAATAAATCTAGCCCCTAAATTGTAGGCTATCAACCG
>CAZBGH010000029.1:0-12865 GCA_964491335.1 uncultured Methanosarcinales archaeon
GGTTTTATAGTTGAAAGGCACTTAATGGATGGAGATATCTCTATTTTTAACAGACAGCCGAGCCTACACAGAATGAGTATGATGTGTCATTATGTCAAGGTTTTACCAGGAAAAACTTTAAGACTAAACCCTGCAGTCTGCCATCCATATAATGCAGATTTTGACGGTGATGAGATGAACCTTCATATCCCACAAACAGAGGAAGCTAGAGCAGAAGCTGAAATACTGATGATGGTCCAGACACAATTAATATCTCCCAGATACGGCTTATCTGTGATTGGGTGTATTCAGGATTCTATTTCTGGAAATTTTTTGCTGACAAGAAATTTACAGCTTACAAAAGAAGAGGCAGTTGATTTATTATTTTCAATTGGAATTGAAGATTTGTCAAAATTGCCTAAAAAAAATGTGCTTGACGGAAAAGAGGTATTTAGCATACTTCTGCCAGAGGATTTTAATTTTTCAGGACATTCAAGGCTATGTAAAGGTAATTGCAATGAAAAGAGCCATGTTGTTATAAAGAATGGAAAGCTTATCAGTGGTGTGATGGATAAGGCAAATCTTGGAGAGGAGAGTGGCTTGATGCTTAGAGTTATACATAAAAAATATGGAGCAGAGGCTACCCTTGAGATATTAGAGAAAATATTCAAATTAGGAACAGCAGTTCTTTTTAAAGTAGGTTTTACAGTGGGTATTGCTGACACAGACCTTCCTGAAAATGCTAGAGAAAAAATATCTGAAGTCCTAAATAAGGCAGAGCAAGATGTTCGGGACCTGATTGCACAGTTTAAAAATGGTGTCTTAGAGCCATTGCCTGGTAGAACTATTGAAGAATCTCTTGAGCTAAAGATACTTGAGGTGTTAAATAAGGCTAGAAATAAGGCTGGTAACCTGGTAGAGGAATTTTCCGACAAAAAAACTCATACTATTGTTATGGCACTATCTGGAGCTAGAGGCAATTATCTGAATCTTGCACAGATGGCAGCCACTGTTGGCCAGCAAGCTCTTAGAGGAAGAAGAATTGAGAAAGGATATGCCAATAGAACAATGTCATGTTATAAAAATGGGGATCTAAGCCCAGAAGCAAGAGGATTTATTAGAAATGGTTTTAAGAAGGGATTAACACCACAAGAATTCTTTTTTGGTGCAATTACTGGCAGGGACTCATTAATGGACACTGCCTTAAGAACACCAAAGAGCGGTTATCTTTATAGACGTCTTGCGAACGCTATGCAAGACTTAAAGGTGGAATATGATAATACTGTAAGAGATGCCACTAAGAAAATTATACAATTTAAGTATGGGGAAGATGGCATAGACGTTTCAAAGTCTCAGGGTGGAAAACTTAATATTACTGAATTAATAGAAAACAGTAAAGACTAATAAAAACAACATAAAATAAAAAAAGAACTAAAAAATTGAATTACAAAGTAACAAAATTCATTTTTATTTGTAATATATTAGCAAACGAGTCACTTTGTGTGTGCCATTAGTAGGTAATAATAATGATAACTAGTTACGTTTCGCATAGTGTCTGCCATAAGTCCGCCAATCCGTGCTGTAACATTAATGAGGCGGACAATGTAGACAAAATACACAAACCCTAAAACCAAGAAAATCCAAGATTTTCTAGGAAATGCAAAACATTTTTGGAGCACCAAAAATCCAAAGGATTTTTTAGTGCGTTGCAAATTATAATAATATCATAAAAATAATAGAAAAATAAGATATAAAAATAGCAGGGAAAAAATGGAAGATATCATTAAAGAGTACAAAGAAAAATTGCCAGATAGAATAATAGAAGAAGTTGTTGAAAAGGCTGGAAAAGTAGGCAATAAGAAATTAAGAGAAATTCTTGATAGAGTTTTAGAAGAATATGAAGTTGCTAAAGTTGATGCTGGAGAAAGTGTGGGTCTAGTAAGTGCAGAGTCTCTAGGCGAGCCAGGAACTCAGATGACGCTAAACACTTTCCATTTTGCAGGAGTTGCTGAGATGAATGTAACAATGGGACTGCCAAGAATTATTGAGATTCTTGATGGAAGAAAGGAACTTAGCACTCCAATGATGGAAATATATCTAAAAAAACCTTATAATCAGGGGAAAAATATTAAAGAAAATGCTATGCTGATAAAAGAAACAAAGTTTGGAGACGTTGTGCAGGAATTCCAGATAAATATTGCCGAATCTTCTATCGAAGTCAAACTTGACTCAAAGAAAATGGAGGCTTTAAGTATAAGCAAGGCAAAGTTAATTAGCCTTATCTCAAAAAGCTTAAAAGGGGTCAATATAAAAGAGCACAAAGACTCTAAGAGTGAGATAATATTAAAGCCTCGAGGCAAAGTTGAGGATTTGAATGAAATTTATAGATTAAAAGAAAAGGTAAAGGGCATTTATCTTATGGGAGTAAAAGGCATTGAGCTGGTTCTTCCAGTGAAACAGGCAGATGAATTTGTCATAAGAACTAAAGGCAGCAATCTAAAGGACGTCCTTGAACTTGAGTTTGTTGATGACATAAGGACAACAACTAATGACGTTTTTGAGATTTCAAAGGTATTGGGGATTGAGGCAGCAAGACAAGGTATAATAAATGAGGTCTTTAATGTTATTGAGGCCCAGGGTCTTAATGTTGACTTACGGCATATAATGCTAGTGGCAGATACCATGTGTGTAACTGGCGAGATTAGAGGTATAACAAGATATGGCGTTGTAAGTGAAAAGGCCTCAGTGCTTGCAAGAGCTAGCTTTGAGACGCCGATTAAGCATATCATTAATGCCTCTTTAGTTGGAGAAATTGATAACTTAAACTCCGTGGTGGAAAACGTGATGCTAAACCAGCGTGTGCCAATAGGAACTGGAGTGCCTGAGTTAAGGTTCAAAGCAAAGAAATAGTAAAGACTAATAAAAATAGAAAATCCATACAAAGAATAATTTAATTTAAGTATTAGCAAAAAACTCAACAAAATTTATTTTAACTATAATTAAAAGTAAATAATAATTAATATCATAAAAATAAGGATTAAAAGAAACAAAGATTCCTATTAAGCCATGGATAAAAACTCTGAGACAGCATTAGATGAGATAAAAAAATTGCTCAAGACAAAGAAGCTAATCCTAGGTAGTGAAAGGACTATTAAAGGGCTTAAGACTGGAAAAATTTTCAAGGTTGTTTACTCTTTAAACTGCCCACAAGACATAAAAAGTGATATAGAGCAATATTGCAGTATAGGTAATATTGATGCTGTTAGGCTTGACATTGAGAATGACGAGCTGGGGATTATATGCAAAAAGCCTTTTTCTATATCAGTAATTGGCATTACAAAAGAATAAAAAAGCTATGGTCTTTTAAGATGATAAAAATAAAATATGATGCTAGTTTGATAAAATTTATATCCCTATTTGAGTCTATAAGTAATGCAAAGGTTAAAGATGCATTTGTAGACAATGGAAATATTATTTTTGTTGTTGAGGAAGATCAGATAGCTAAGGCAATAGGAAAGCATGGCATCAATGTAAAAAGAGTTGAAAGGGTAATTAAGAGAGGAGTGAAAATTGTGGAGTTTAGTAAGGATATAACAGGTTTTGTAAGAAACTGTGTATTCCCTATTGTGGTAGGAGATATTAAAAATGATAATGGAATGCTTACTATATATGGAAATGATGTAAAAACAAGGAGTATGTTAATTGGGAGAGACAGAAAGAATTTAAATCTCTTAAAAAGTACAGTGGCAAGATATTTTGAGTTTAAGGATATAAGAGTAGCATAGTAAATGTGGACAGAATCAGCTTAGTAGAAAATGGAAGTTTTGCCACCAATTCCAACGAAGTTTGTGCCGAACTTTGTTCGAGGATCGAGAACATCTACTAAATATCTATCAGGCAAAAAAGGAGATTGGAAGTAGGAATCATCAAAAATCTATGATTTTTGAATGTGGTCGAAAATTCCTATGGAATTTATCAACATTTTGCGGACAGCCTCAACAGCAAAATGCGAGCTGATGGCAAAACCTAGTGATAGTGAGATTCTCTACAGAGTCCATCTCATCGATATCTTTTTAAAGTGACGTAGTTTTCTTGTGCTAGAAATGGGAAAGAAAAGTAAAGGATTAAATACTGCAAAAAAGCTGAAGAAAAGGCGAGCTCAAAGTAGATGGAATGATCCTAAATATACTAGAAGAGTTTTAAATTTGAAAGCTAAGGCAGATCCTTTAGAAGGTGCTTCACAGGCTAAAGGTCTTGTTTTAGAAAAAATTCAATTAGAGGCAAAACAGCCGAACTCTGGAATGAGAAAATGTGCGAGAGTCCAGTTAACTAAGAATGGAAAACAAGTAACAGCGTTTCTGCCATGGGATGGAGCAATTAAAATGGTTAATGAGCACGATGAAGTGCTAATAGAATGTATAGGAGGTACAAAGGGAAGAGCAAAAGGAGACATCCCTGGTGTAAGATGGCAAGTAATTAAGGTTAACGATCAAAGCCTCCAAGCGCTATTAATGGGAAAACTGGAGAAAGCAAGGAGATAAGAAGAGATAAGGGGGGAGATAAGAAAATAACTAATTTTTGTTATGTAATTGATCTGAATAAAGTGCTTTCAAAAACTGCAGAATTAGAAATAGATGGAATAATACTAAGGGATAACCATGGACGTGTGGATTTTGGTCAACTAGAGAAACACACAAATATTCAAGGGCTAAGCCCTGTAGTTAATAGATCAACTCAATGGAATCCAACTGATTATCCTTATTACAAAAAGCATATAATAATGGATAGCACAACATGGTGTACCAAGGGTAGAATATGATTGAAGTCAAAGCATTTAATAGATGGAGTACAAAAGGAATTGAAGTGCAAGACATAGGGTTAAAGAATTATATTACTTTAGAGCCTAAATTTGTACCTAGGACTGGAGCAAGGTATGCTGGTAATAAGTTTCACAAGAGTAAGACATTCATAGTTGAGAGGTTAATAAATAAAATTATGATTCCAGGGCACAAGGGTAAGAAACATTTTAAGACTAGTTACCATATTACTGGAAAAGCACACACTGCTTATGACACTGTTAATACAGTTTTTAAAATGGTAGAAGCAAGAACAAAGGAAAATCCAGTTAAGGTTTTTGTAAAAGCGCTAGAGAATGCAGCTCCTAGAGAAGAGATTATAACTATTGAATATGGCGGAGCAAGATATCCAAAAGCTGTAGAATGCTCGCCACAGAGAAGGGTTGATCTTACTTTAAGGTACATGGTGCAAGGCGCATATCATAAATCTTTTAACAACAAAAAGCCATTCAAGGAATTTCTGGCAGAGGAGATAACTGCAGCATACAATAATAACCCAAATTCGTACGCAATCTCTAAAAAGGTTGAGATAGAGAGACAAGCAGACAGTTCTCGATAAGAACATATTAGTGCGTTGGTAGCTTTAGTTGCCTCAATTTACTAGACGCCTGTGGCAGACAAGCACTCAGATTTTAATTGAAGATGCTTATAGTGTGTGATAGAAATTATATCTAGAATTTATTTTCAGTGTTTAACTCATATGTGGGAATATAATTTTTAATTTTATACTATATCCAATTATTAAGAAAAATATTTACTTTTTTTATTGCAAATATATGTTCTAACAAATGTCTTACACACTTCTTTATTTTTTTGTATCTGTGATACAGAATTAACTAACGCTGAGTTACGCCAGTCTGCAACGCATTAAGATGTATTACAGCATATGCTACCAGATCTAACTTTTTATCTTTTTAGCTATTTTAGAACTCTTATAAATATGTGGCTTATAAGCGCCTATTCTTACAACTTCTGCCTTAATGCCTCTTATCTTCAATTCATATTTCAATTGCAGCATCTTAACTTTTTGGTCATAGCCTAGACAGATTACATCAGGCTTTACTTCTTCAGTAATATTAAAAATACTTCCTTTTTTGCCTAAAATAGCTTTATCAACAATTTTAAGTTTCCTAATTGCCTTTAATCTTTCCTTTTCACTATGCATAGGTTTTTTGCCTTTAAAAGATTTTGATGTTTCATCTCTTGCAACTACAACAATCAACTTATATCCATACCTCTTTGCTTCAGAAAGATAGTATAAATGACCTGGATGAATAATATCAAAGGTTCCTGCACACATTACTGTTCTCATAATTAGCTAAAGAATTGCCTATTTAAAGATTTTTCTGAGCAGTGCAGTGATTCTAGATAATATACCCCTCTGCTCCTCTTTTCTTATACAGCCTAGTGTATAATTCCATTCTCTACCTAATGGGCAAACACATCCAGGCAGCCATGAGCAATTAACTCTTCTGCACCTTGTATTATCACAATAGTTGCTACAACTAAAGTTCTCTGGCTGAGAAGCTTCCCAAAAACCTGAGGTATTTGTACATGCTATTATCTGAAACTTTGGCTTTTCAGGCAAGCATCCTTCTGTCTCATTAAATTCAAGCCCATGGGCACACACGCACCTTCCTTCAGCCCATCCAATACCAGGTTTGCTACTGTTCCTGCAAAGATACCATAAATCACAATTAGTCTCTGTAGTTAAGCCAATATTAAAGGTAAAATTCTCTGGTCTAGGGTTATAATGCTTTGGATCACCTGCAAAATAGTATCTGCACTCCCCTGTTACAGGGTTTGCTATATAAACAGGGGGCCCAAACTCCTGAGAAAAAGCATTTATAGAGAATATCAATAGCATAAACAAATATAAAAGTATGATAATTACTCTTTTCATATATAGCGCTAAAAGATAACTATATATAAAATTTATTATTTGTTAAGCTTAGTAGACAATGTTAGTTTTGCCATCAATGGTGTGAGCATTAATCTTTGACATGAAAATTAACAAAACAAAAATCTATTTATGGGCAGCGTCACTAGTTTCTTCTATAATAATACTAATGCTTATATTCAACTATTTAGCATATAATCCTGCTTATTATGACGCCCAGTTCAAGAAATTAGGTATATATGATAGAGAGCCAGAGGCAGATAAGATAGCTAATGAAATAATACAGTTCTTTAAGGGGAAAGATCTAGTGACCTCAAAATTAACTCTAAATGAGAAGAATCATTTAGCAGATGTGAAAAAGGTATTTGGTAGCATGAGAATTGTGCTATATACTTTAACAGTTTCGCTTTTATTTATTTTCTTTTTAATAATTAAAAAGTTAAAAACTAGAAAAAGGTTAAAAGACTTCTTAGGCAATTGTCTCATTATTTCAAGTGTTATTTTATTATTAGTGATTCTAATACTATCTCTCTCTTTGTTAAGCTTTTCCTGGGCTTTTGAGAATATGCATGAACTATTTTTCCCTCAGGGAAATTACAGCTTTCCTGAAGAATCTGTATTGATTATACTCTTTCCAGAACAATTTTTCATCAATCTTATCAAGCAGAATATTTTAAATAATTTTATAATTGGGATTTTTATGCTTGGTTTAGGATTGCTAATTAAAGGAAAAACAGGTAGAAATCAAAAGTTATAGATTTTTATGTTATTAATTTAGCAAGAGACCTCTAACTTTTTGTTGTATCATTTAATGAATTTTCAATAAAACAATTCGCATACGAGTTTTGCTCAGCTAAACTATGCCATATTTCCACTTATCCTGAACGTAGTGATGGATTTAGGAACAAAGTTCCTATATCACTAATGTAAACTGAACTAGCGGACAGGTAGACAAAAAGTCAAATCGTTGCTAATTATAAATAATACCATTATAATGTTGCTATGCATTTACTTTAGGGTCTCTTAATCTTGTGTAGAAATATTTATATATAATTAGATATAACTACAGAGTACAAAAAACCCTAAAAATTCCAACCATAACTTTTAAGGTTACAATTTTTGAGCTGAAGGAAAATGTCATATAAAAGTCCATTAGGCCTAGTGCAAGCAAGTCCACTTAGTATTGATGATTTTTCTGGGGATATTAACAAAACTAAGATCTTTTTGCAAGGACTTCGTAGATATTTGGATGATGCCCCTCAAGATTTTAGAGGAAGAGTTAGAAGAGAGGAGGTACGACATCTAGCACAAGAGATTGTTTGGCATGGTAAATTTGCAGACGGCACTCCAGAATATGGAGAGGTTAGGAGGTACTGGAAAAATGTATTTAGGTTTGAGGCCGAGTTGCTGCCTTACCCCTCAGATTTAAGTAATTCTTGGGATTTTAGGGGTACTATTGACTTAACTGATACTATTTTTAGATTAATGCATGACAAATCCACAATTGAAAAGTGTGTCAAAGAACCTTTAACTGTTAAAACCACTCTATCTCAACTTGATTTTTATGCAAGCAATAAAAATACATCCCATTCACCAGTAATAAAAGATAAGCAAATAAGGATTATACTGACTAGAATGATTACAATAGGTAAAATACCTGACAATGATCTAAGATACGCTCCTATAGATAACTTTCATCTAACCCGCTACAGAGAGCATGCACCTTCTTTTGTTACAGAAGGAGTTACTATACAAAGGAAAAACTCACAATAATAGTCTGAAAAAGGCATCTTATGATGCCATTACAGATGTTCCTAATGCTACCATCGCAGGAATAGGCCTTGCTGAGAATTCATTATGCAACATTCTCTTATAGTACTTATCATCATATGACCTATGCTCAATTATTTCTTTCATACTTATATGTGGATTTAGTTGCAGATTGTGATTTCCATAAGTATTTGTTAACTCAAAATTATGGATTACTCCATCAATTGCATTTCTTATCTCTGCTTTTGCCATATCTCTAGCAATCTTTTCTACTGTCATCTTCAACACCTCTGTTTTTACTATCTCTACATACTCTTTACATAATCAATGTCATAGCTGTTCTTAACTTACAACCATTTATAGATTAAATAGTTGCCTGCTTAAGAGCAGAGTAGTAATATTAGGGTGGCCAATATATAAACTCTTTCCTTATAGGACCTAATAAAATAACAAGATTTATATATTTAATGTTATAATATTGGAATTTGTGAGTAACAATGTATAAGTTGAATATGAAAGATAGAAGAATCCTATATGAGTTAGATTTTGAGGCAAGGCAGAGCCTTCAGCAAATTGGCAAGAAAGTAGGTTTACCAGCAGATGTAGTTCATTATAGGATTAAAAGGCTTGAGAAAGAAGGAATTATTACTGGTTACCCTTTTATTGTTGATCTTGGAAAACTTGGTAGAATAGGTTACAGGGTGTACTTAAAGTTTCAGCATTATAATGACAATGTCAAAAAAGAGGTTGTTGAATACCTTCAAGGGTTTGATAGTGTAAAATGGATAGCAGAATGCTATGGTGCTTTTGACATGGTTATAGGCATAGAAACAAATTCAATTTACGAATTTGGAGATTTAAAGGATAGCATATTCTCAAAGATTGATAAATATGTGCTGGAGAAAGATATTTCAACAGTAGTAGAAGTAAACGCTTTCAGAAGAACTTATTTTCTAGGCAAAGACCTCCTTGAATTAAATGAGCCTTTGTTTGTGATGGGAAGAAGCGCTAAAACTGCAATAGACTCAATTGATATCAATATACTTAAAAAATTAGCAGAAAAAGGAAAGGCAACAATAATTGAGATAGCAAAAGAACTTAGCCTAACCCCTAGGATAGCAGGCTACAGGATAAAAGAGTTAGAAAATAAGGGAATAATATTAGGATGTAGAATTAGTATCAACTATGAGAAATTAGGGATAATGCTGTTTAAGATACTTGTTTATCTTCAGGATAAAAGTACAGAAGGAATAAGGGAAAGAATAGAAACATTTAAGCAGTATTGTAAAACACATCCTAATGTACTGCACTATGAAAAAATATTTGGTAACTGGGATATGGAGCCTGAGTTTGAGGTTACCAGTATTGAAGAGATGCAGAAAATACTAAATGAGATACAGAATAAATTCTCTGATATTATAAAGAAAGTTGAAACCATAACAATAACAAAAGAACATAAGTTTAGGTATTTCTGATATAGTCAACCAACAAAGGTTTCAACTATGTTGAAACTCACGAACAAAGTGAGTACATAATTAGGATTTATGCCCAGAGAGCTTTGCTCGATAACCAGAGGCTTATAGCCGATGGTTTACCCTCCGGGTTTTAGAAAATCCGTATGATTTTCTACATAGAGACGTTTAGTCTCTACAGGGATAGGAAATATTTTATTTCCTATGTATTATCATGAGTTATACGAATGAGTTAGGAAATAATTATTTATTTCCTAAATTTGTTGTTGACTATTAGGAAGCCACAGCTAAATCTATTTATTTTTGTAGCTTCCTATAATTTTATTCATAATTTTATTCTTATCAAACCTAGACTTTTTCTTTAGTATTTTCTTTGTAACATTAATTTTGTCCTCTGTCTTATAGCCCAAACTTGAATATCTAAAAAATATAAATAGATTCTTTCTTAAAGAAGTAATTATTATTTGAAAAAGATTTTTCCAAATGAGAGTTAGCATTAACTCAACTACATAAGCAACAAGGCTAAAAATATAAGCAATAAAATTAATAGTTACAGTAAATAAATTGATAATTAATTCCAGTAGCATTGTTATTCTCACTTATTATTTTTTCCAAACCTGAGTAGATGAAAAATTTGATTCCCGCAAATGCACTTATAAGTATTATCTTTTATCCTTTTGCACTTTGTGCATTTATATAATTGTCGCATTACCATATCACCCAATAATCGGTTTAATAATTACAGTATGGTTTTTGTGGATCTTTAACCAAGCTTTGTAAGTTTTGTATTTTATTCTATTATCCCATTCATCACAGTTAATGCAATACTCAGCATCCATAAGAGTTATATGAATGAAGATATATTTTAAGGTTTGCTAAGAAGCCTAAATATTATAATACTCTATAAAAATTATCACAACTAAAATTTAACAATTTTTGCTAAAAAAATAAAAAAGGGAAAACCTTTACTTTTTCCTCGTCATCCCAGCCCCCATTAAGGCTTGACAGTCTGAGCATGAGCGCATTGCTAGTGTGCCAATTCCCATCCAGATGAACAGTACAGTCCACCACTGGATGTTCCAAAAATCCCATATGCCTAAGTCTCTCAGCAAGAACAAAATACCTCCTACCAAGAAACCCAAACCACTAATCATCAAACATTTCTTACATCCTATTATCATGGTATACACCCCCTTATATGTGTATTATATAAAGAGTATATGTATTATTTAAATATTGCTATAAATTATGGCTGAAATCATTTAATAAGTTTCTAGCTCTAACTCCTTAACTTTTTTAAAATCTTTTACATTTCTTGTAAGGACCTTTTCTTTCTTAATAAGCGCAATACCAGCTATCATACTATCAACAGGATCAATCATATTCCCTTCTTTGACCAATGTTCCATGGACATCGCCTGCTTTTTCTGCAGCACTGTTCTCTAGATGGAGGACAATTTGGTTACCAACAATTTTCATAATTTTAGTTTTTTCTTCTCTTGGCTTTGAACTGCGAGTTATTCCACTAAATAGTTCAAAGATTGTTAAAGCAGTAATCAACTGTGGTTCACCTTTTCTAATTAGTTCATTCAACTTAGCAGTAGCTTTTTCTTCATTCTTCATAATATCAATGACAAAAGTTGTGTCTAGAATCATCTTAATTCTGAAGCTGTTTTGTTCAGTCTCTCTCTAAAGTTCTTTCTCACATCTTTTATATTACTCTCTAACTCATCTGCATCCTTTTTAGAAAGTACCCCAACTAGGCTAAGTAGAGAATACTTACTAGTAAGCTTGTTAATAACATCGCTAAAACTTTCCTTAGACTCTTTAAACATTGCTAATTTTTCATAAGCCTCATTAGTAATTGTTATACTTTTCGTTGCCATAAGGACCTAAGTGTATGTACATGTATTTATATTTTTCTACTTATTAAGCTATATTTTAAGTAGTAGTATTATCTAAAAAGTCATCTGCTGGCATTTACGCTTATGCACTTCGAACTCTTCCTTTGAATAAAAACATATTCCATGCAAATTACAGGTGTAAACTCTCCTGAAAAATCTTTCTAGCCATGCCATTTCAGCTATAATATAGTTGAGAAAATATTTAAAACTTAGCCTTAAGTTTTTTATAAGATATATAAGAATAAGCCTTTGGGGGGAATCGCACCCCCGACCTTGCCCTGATTGAAAGTAATTGCTTAAAGATATAATTTATATCTAAGTTTCTGTACCAAGGGCACGCTCCGCTGACTGAGCTACAAAGGCGTATGAGAACGAATTATACTATTGTTTTTATTAGTTTCGATATAAAATAGCTTTTATGCAAACATACGTAATACAAAATATTACTACTTTTGATAAAGGATTTAAACAAGTGAAAAATATACAAGTTATTGATAGCTAGTTTAGGATATTTAGTATACAAAAATGTATATTAATCGATATATTTATATACCAGTTCTATTAAATAAGGATAACTACTTAGAAAATGCTCATATAGCATAACTTAGAGAACAAACTAAGTTGAAATAGAGGTGAGTGCATTGAGAAAAATCTGCATAATCAACCAGAAAGGTGGTGTAGGTAAAACAACAACTACAGTGAATCTAGCAGCAGGACTAAGCAGAAACGGGAAGAAAGTCTTGATTATAGACCTGGATCCCCAAGGCAGTATTACAACATGTATAAAACAAGAGACTACTAAAAACCTATATCATCTACTGGTTGAAAATGCTGATATAAAGGAATGCATAAATCACATTGGTATGAACTTAGACGTGATAAACTCTGATCATAATCTTGCTAAGGCAGAGCAAATATTGATAGGAGAGCCTGCAAGGGCTGTCTCTTATACACATCTCCGAGCCCACGAGACTAGGCATGATCT
>CAZBGH010000030.1:0-12638 GCA_964491335.1 uncultured Methanosarcinales archaeon
TAGAAGGTATTATGGGTGCTAACAGAAAAGGATGGCACACTGTTCACTTGCCACAAGGAAAATATGCTGGACAAAATCGTAGTGAAGTTGCTGAGAGATTTAAGATGCCTGTGACCTTAGTACAGCCTAAGCATACCATTTCTGAAATTAGTAGACTCATTCCAGAGGTTCTGCCTCACTATGAATGCAAGAGGCTAGTCTAATACTCAATTAGTACTCAAAATCAGTACTCAATCCCTCTTCTTGCTTTTATGCCTTTCTGCCATGGATGTTTAATGCATTTTATAATATTAACATAGTCTGCTTTCTCTATGACCTCATTTTTGGCATCTCTGCCAGTTAAGATTAATTCTGTTTTACCATGGTTATTTAACAATTCTAGAACATCTTTTACAGAGATGAGGTCTTTATCTACAACACAGTTTATTTCATCCAGTACAACTAAATTATATTCTCCAGAAGAAATAATCTTCTTAGCATGCTCTAACCCCATCCTTGCAGCTTCTTTTTCCATATTATCTGGTTGAAAAATAAATCTACCAGTTTTATCTCTAAATTCGAGTGTACTTTGCCTTTCCTTTAAAGCATCAACGCCAAATTGCTCTATCTCAACATTATGTAATTTCTTAACACTGGCTAATTCACCAGTAAATCCACTTTTTAAGAATTGTATTATATATACTTTTAATCCATTACCTGAAGCTCTTAATGCAAGCCCAAGAGAAGAAGTAGTTTTTCCTTTTCCATCTCCAGTGATTACATGCACTAAACCCAATTTACTTACGTCATCTTCACCTTGCACTGCTATAGGCTTTTTTATTTTAGTTACCAATAACCACCACCCTTAAATATATTTTGTTATAAGATGCTTTATTGATTAATTCTTTATTGTACGGCTTTGCATTTCTTATACTATGTAATTATCATAATTTGCATAGTTGTGCATTGGTTTTTACTATTATATTGTTCTATTATTTTGATGATATTATTTATACCTTGCAACTACTTACGTTACTTTGTATATTTGTCAGCAACATGAAATTTTGAACTTTTTTTAATTTGCAACGATTGGTTACCTTGCATCCATGTCCGCCTCATCATTTATTTTTTTATAATTATTTTTACTTTGCACTATCTTCGCAACTTGTTATACCTTGTCCGTTACATGAGATGTACATAACTGCTCAGCAGACCTTGGCAAATACACAATATAGCTCGTATGGGAGTTGTTATAGTAAAAAACTTGTTTTAATTATGTAACAGTTCACTAAGCTAAATTCTTATCAATTATTGAAGAGTAAAGATTTGCTCTGATTTGCTTCCTTCTCTATAGATAGTTACCCCTTTGCAGCCTAACTCATAAGCTAGCATGTAAGCCTTTTCTACATTTTGTATGGTAGCATCGTTCCTAAAATTAACAGTTTTGGAGACAGCATTATCTGTATATTTTTGAAAAGCAGCTTGAATTTTAATGTGCCATTCTGGAGAAATGTCATAAGCTACAACAAAAACTTTTTTGTCTTCATTTGATAGCTCTTCAACATCTTGTATAGAGCCCTTGTTCTTTATTCTCTGCAAGAAGGCTTCAGAAAAATAGTCGTGCTCTTTAATAGCCTCTTCAAAATATTTGTTTATGTAAAAGAATTCTTTATTTTCCAATATCTTTCTTATATAGCATATAGACAAGTTTGGCTCTATTCCAGTAGAAACATCAGCTATTATGCTAATTGAGCCAGTTGGAGGAATTGTAGTGAGTGTAGGATTTCTAAGCTTTATTTTATCTTTTGCATAAACACTCTGCTTCCAGTTCGGAAATACGCCTTTTGTCTTTGCAAGATCAACTGAAGCCTTTTCAGCTTCGTCTCTTATAAATTTCATAACTTTGGCTGCTATCTTTACACCATCTTCAGAGTTATATGGTACTCTTAGTTGGTACAACATATCTGCAAAGCCCATTACCCCCAGGCCTATCTTTCTATTTGATAAGCAAATATTCTTTATTTCTTTTAACGGATATTTATTAACATCAATTACATTGTCTAAGAAATGAACTGCTGTATGTACAGTTTTAGACAACTTTTCAAAATTTACCCTTCCTTCATTAACCATATTTGCAAGATTTATAGAGCCGAGACAAACAGCTTCATTGTAAAAAAGCGGCTGTGATGCACATGAGTCTGTTGCCTCTATCTTCATTGATGGAAGTGGATTATCCTTATTTATCGTGTCAATAAACAATAATCCTGGGTCTCCAGTTTTCCATGCTTGGAACATTATCAAATTAAAAACCTCTCTGGCTTTAATCTTTTTAACCTCTTTGCCATCATGTAGGTTTATTAATGTGTGCTCTCTATTTTCCTCCACTGCTTTCATAAATTTATCAGTTAGAGCAACAGAAATATTAAAATTAGTAAGGCTTTTCTGATCATCCTTTGAGGTTATAAATTCCACTATATCGGGGTGATCAACTCTTAATATGCCCATATTAGCCCCTCTTCTCTTACCCCCCTGTTTTATGACATCAGTTGCAGCATCAAAAATTTTCATAAAGGAGATTGGGCCAGTAGCATTTCCTTTTGTAGAATGTATTACATCATTTTTTGGCCTAATATTAGAAAATGTGAAGCCTGTCCCGGCCCCGCTTTTATGTATAATTGCAGCATTTTTTAAAGCCTCAAATATACTCTCTATTGAATCATCAATTGGTAACACGAATGTTGACATCAGTTGTTGAATTTCTGTTCCTGCATTCATTAAAGTAGGAGAGTTAGGAAGAAAATCAAGGTTTGACATAACATTAAAGAATTCATCTTCCACCTTACTTATATCTGCTTTCTTATCATACAATAAGTCAGCCTTTGCTATATTTTTTGCCACTCTTCTGAACATGTCATTGGGAGTTTCAATAATATTTCCTTGCTCATCTCTCAACAAATACTTGTCTCTTAGGAGTTTTAAGGCATTTAGTGATAAATTCGTCTTAATATTCTTTCCAAGAATTGCTTCACGGAACTCCCTTAGCTCTTTTCTCTTCTGCCTGTAAAGTATGTATGCTTTAGCGGTCTTTGAATGACCTTCTTTTATTAGCATATATTCAATAATATCCTGTATATCTTCCACTCCAGGCGTCTTATCTACAAATCGTTCATTAACTAAATCAATAACCTTATTAGATAACTCCTCTGCAATTTCTCTATCTTTTCCACCAACAGAAAGTGCAGCCTTAAATATTGCTTCTATTATCTTGTCCTTATCAAAATCAACAATCCTGCCATCCCGCTTTATGACTTTTTTAACTGCCATGAGCCTCAATAATTAAAGGTTGTATATAAGAGTTACTTTCAAACTGGCAAATAAATTAGTAAATTTACTTAGTATAAGTTGCTTAGAATAAAATCCTAGAATATAATGTTTGTTATATTCACTTTTTTTATCGCATATGAGGTTGCTATTGCATACCGAAAATTTAATTTTGTTATCTTCGCATAAAATTTGTATTTTATACGGCTACACTTCGTTTAGTTTTACGTTGTAAAATTTTCTTCCAGAAAACCTAACTTTTGGATTTATATTATATTTCTCAGCGCTTTAATTATCTAACATTTAAATATAAGGTACATATAACTGTCAAAAATGCGAATAAAGGATATCACTAAAGAAAATAGACCAAGAGAAAGATTTCAGAAATTAGGAGCATCAGCTTTGAGTGATGCAGAATTACTTGCAATAATCCTACAAAAAGGTACAGCTCAGGAAAATGTAGTCGATATGTCAAACAGATTAATATCTAAATATGGAATTGAGAAGCTATCTGATTCGTCACTAAAAGAACTTCAAGAAATAAAAGGTATCGGACCAGCAAAAGCAATGCAGATTTTAGCATTATTTGAGTTTAATAAAAGTATAATTTAGCTAAAAATTCTTCTTTGCATGTAAAGAAAGCTCAAGATGTTTTTAATTTATTTCATGAAAAATTAAAAGATGAAAAACAAGAAAAATTTATACTAATAATGTTAAATAGCAAAAATAATGTAATAGCACAAGAAATAGTATCTGTTGGTACACTTGACTTTGCATTAATCCATCCTCGAGAAGTTTTTAAACCTGCAATAAAAAATTCTGCAGCTAAAATGAAGCTCCCAACCGCGGCAAGCTGCGGGGTATTAAACCCAAAAGGTAATAAATTTTCGGCGGTAAAAAACTCTTAGCTCACTTCTTTCGCTGGTTCGCCCACTTTGTAGGCTCACTCGCCTAACACATTGTTCGTTATGTTTAACCTCTAACTTTTTAAATTAACATATGTTTCTAGATTATATGAGCAGAAAACTAATAGAAACTGGGGCAGAGGCTTCTATATTCCTTGAAAAAGGTTCAATAATTAAGGAAAGAGTTCCAAAAACTTACAGAATACCTGAAATAGATAATAAATTAAGAGTATTCAGAACAAGACGGGAGGCTAAGATTATTGACAAGTTACAAAAAATTGGATTTCCCGCGCCAAGGCTTATTGAGCAAGATGGAAAACAGACAATAAGCATGGAACTTATTAAAGGAGAGAAAATAAGGGACATACTTGAAAAATCAGACTTTATTAAATTATCAAAAGAAATTGGTGAGAAAGTTGCAGTATTACATAACAATGGCATTATTCATGGTGACTTAACTACATCTAATATGATTGTTAACCATAAAGATAAACAGGTTTACTTTATTGATTTTGGCCTTTCATTCTTTTCACACAAACATGAAGATAAAGCTGTAGACTTGCATCTATTAAAAGAAGGGATTGAGTCTAAGCATTATGAGGTTTGGGAAATATGCTTTAAAAAAGCTTTAGATGCCTATAAGATTAAAGCCAAGGATAGCAAACTAACTCTAAAAAGGCTTGAGCAAGTAGAGTTAAGGGGAAGATATAAGAGGAAGGTGGTTTAATTCTAATCAAGAATCTTAATCCTTCTGATATATTATTCTTTGAATAAAAAGAATTAACCAAAGAGCTACACTTATTGTTGCTGATGCAGCTGAAAAAAATAAATGTAATGTATAAAGCGAGAACGATACTGCACATAGCCCAAGAAAAGTAGGTACTGAAGTTTCTACCCTAATATACCCCTTTTTCTCCTTAAAGCCATGATAAACCTGTGGAATTAAGGATATAGCGAAAACTGAATTCGCAATCATCATAACTATATCTTGCCATACCATTTTTTTTAAATTTTGAGCATTTATACAACGGAATACCACCAATCTCATGAAAATCAGAGATTTTCAGGACACCAAAAATCACCTTGATTATATTACTAGCTATATCATCATGCCACCCATCTGTGATGGGTGGTTTTTGACAGATCAAAATCATGATTGGTTTGAGCTTTCTTTGGTATACATACTTACATCGAACAAGTATTTGTATTAAAAGCTTTGCCTATTTGCGGCTAGTATGAAACCCTTCCCAGCATCAATACCGCAGCTCATCTATAAAACTGTTAAGCTCGTCGCGAGGGGTTGCTCCCTACGGGAACGCAGAGCCTGACTATAAGACATAGAATAGCGAGGACAGATGCTGGCGAGCGAAGCGAGGGTTTCACAAAAGCCCCTATTTGCATTGAGACCCTAAAGTTAAATTGAGTTATTAGTATTATTAAACTTTGCAACGCACTAAAAAATCTTTTAGATTTTTGGTGCGAGAAAACTCTTTGCAATTTTCTACACACAAAATCCTCGATTTTGTTGTGCCCAGAAAAGCTATGATTTTCTTGGGTTTGTTTAACTTGTATGTTTGTCGGTCCGCCTCATAGCTGTTACATCACTGATTGGCGGACTAATCGCACAGCTCACGAAGTAAAAAGAGCACTATCTTCGATAGTGGAGTGGAGCGTCGTAATGCAAATTATTTAATTTAAAGTTTTTGATAGGCGGATATGGAGACACTATGCGAAACATTTGCTAAGTATATTTTTATCACACTATAGTTAACTATATATAACCCCCTACCACACTGTTTTTACATGAGAGCAACTATTGTACATTCATTAATTTATGCAATACCTCAGGAATTAAAGAGGGCTAAAGCTGAGATAATCAAGCCTGTTAAAAGCTCTCCAAACTATGAGGAATATTTCCCTAAATTTAAAATTCTAGAAAATGCAGTTGTAAAGGAAATTAGTGGAAGAAAGGTTACTTTTAATCTAAAAGGTTTTGAAGACAACCTTATTATTGAGGCAGAGACAGATTTTGATATTAAATCTGCGCAATCTATTCTTGAGTTTAAAGACATGTTGTTTGAGGAGTCAAAGAAGATAGCAAAGAAATACAATCCTTCAACATTTTTTGAGGAATACTCTTTTTACCTTAAAAAGGATTATGAGAATGCGCAAAGCTATATCACAGCTAACAAGCATATTATTGCTGCACTGCTCAGAGATGAGAAATCAGGTCTTACAAACAAGGAAATAACTACTACATTATCCAATAAAATCACTTATGGAATGGAAGATCTGACTGTAATAGACTGGGATGGTGCATTTCTTTTTGATAAAGAAGGGGAGTTTAAGGATAGTATCTCAATAATAGAGCTAGCAAATGTGCAGCTACTAAATCTCAGGATTCTTGACAGTAGCCTTCAAGAAGACATTACAAAGCTTAAAACCCAGTTTGGGCATGGTGCTATTTTATCATTTTTCACTCTCCCAAGATTTATGAGAGAAATTATTAAAGTTAGGGTTCAAAGTGTTGTTGAGCTTGACAGCATTGATAATTCGCTAAAGCTTTATGGAGACTGGTATTCAGCTAGGATATATGACATGTCTGCTAGAAAATTATACCTACAAAAGTGGAGAAGTAATGTTGAGAACAAACTAAATGTCCTTAAAGACCTCTATGATATGGTAGCCCAGAGGTTAGCAGAGAACTATAACCTTCTTTTAGAACTAACCATAGTCCTGCTGATTGTGCTTGAAATAGTCCTGTTTTTGTAATCATTGTGTAATCATTTCTTATAAAGTACCATAACAGTGCCAATCCTATAAACAAGCAGTGAATTTGTTTTATTTGCTAACTCCTCAGTAGCCTTGTCTATATCTACAATTTCAGCATTTTTAAGAAATTTAGTCTTCACCAATTTTCTATCCTTGAGCTGTCTTTTAATCTCATCAATAATAGCTTTAGTTATTCCGTATTTCCCTATTCTTACAGATGCTTGAATGTGTTTTGCTTTATTTTTTAAATTTAGTATGTCCATTATTAAGGTTCACTCAGAAAAAGAAAAATCTAGTCTACAAGCTCACTTACTCTAAAAGTTTTTAATAGTTGTATACCATCGTAAACTTCTTGTAAGAAGTGAAGTGCATCTGAGGAAGGTAAGAATGGGTCACATGGCAACTGTGGTATTCCGATAAAGTAGCCTGCCCAATGATAACCTGTCGCAAGTGGATAAGCAGTTATTAATAGTTTCTCTTGTTGATTTAGTGGTGTGTTTCCAGGATTTGCGTAACTTCCTCTTTCTAAAAATATTGGAGAACCATGAAGAGATATTACACACTTTTCTAAATCCATCACCTTCATTCCAGCCAAAGTTTTAACATCCGCTGGCTTATCATCTACCAAAACTTGTAATTCTTCTATTTGTAATGCAGTTTCTACATTCATAGGATAAGAAAATCTCGTCTGATTTAAATATGTTGCGGGTGCTCATGGCCAATCTGTTTCCTTAAGCTTAGTTCTTTTATATGCAGTAGTTTGTTTTTTACAACCACATGTGGATCCACACTAACTCTTTCTAGAAGCGCAGAGGCATGCTCTCCTCCTAAAAAGTGGGGTAATATCACATAATCCGCCCCTTCTTTATACAACTCCAAAGCATCATCAATATTGTTTGCTGTTAACATGATCAATGCTCTTTTATTTGCCTCTTTTACCTTCCTCAACAATAACAGGCTATCGTAAACATTAGGTACAGTTGATATGACTATTTTGCAGTCTTTGAAATTAATATTTTCAAGCACCTCTTCATCTGCAATATCTCCATAGATAGTAATTGTATCTGAATCCTCTAAATGCTTTATAGTATCTGGATTATAGTCAACCACAATCATATTCATATTAAGCTCTTTTAACTTTCTTCTTATACTGTATCCTATCCTATTATGTCCACAGAGTACAACATCGTAACTCTTAGCTTTTTTAAGGGCTTCTTCTTTTTTATTCGTTCGTAAAAGATCTAAAAACCATAAATAGCCTTTACAGAAATTATATACTCTCTCCTGATGCTGCATGAGGTATGAAGTGACTGTTATAGTTATAGCTGTAACCACCATCACTATTGAAACAATATCGCTTGATACATAACCTAATAAAAATCCTTGGGCAATAAGGATTAATGAAAATTCACTTAATTGGGAAATACCAATACTTGAAAGAAATGAAATTTTCTTGTTATACCGCATTAATGCTAAGGGGATCATCACACTCAATGGATCAATTATCATAACTAAGAATATAAATAATACTACCACAACCAAGTATCCTGAAATTGAGCTTAGCGCAATTTGCATGCCAAGTGATACAAAGAATATTGTGGCAAAAAAGTCCCTTAATGACCTCATCTTAGCAATTATTTCTATATGGTAAAGTGAAGATGCCAAGCTTATTCCTGCAAGAAAAGCCCCTATTGCAATAGGGTAATCTAGCAGATCAGATACAAATATCATGATAAAAAGCCATGAAACAGAACTCATAAAAAGCAATTCTTGTGATTTCGCTATGTAAGAGAAAATTTTTGGAGATAGTATTACTAAGATAGCAGCTAATGCAAATAATAATAGACCTTTAAAGAATGCAGTGAAAATACTACCCATTTCGAAAGTACTTCCCATAGTTGATAAAATAGCAAGTATCAGTATTGCTACAAAGTCCTGTACTAAGAGAATACCAATCATTATCCTGCCATGCAGTGTATCAATCTCTTTTTTATCTGATAAAATTTTAACAACAATTAAGGTGCTACTGAATGCAAGTGCCAATGCAAGATATAATGAAACAATATGGTTAAAGCCGAGCCATAGTGCCAGCACATAGCCAAGAGATGTGGTTGAGACAATCTGTGCAATACCTGCAATGATTGCAGCTTTTCCCACTTCACGAAGCTTCCTAAAATCAAGTTCAAGCCCAACTATAAACAGCATAAATGCAATCCCCAATAAGGATAATGCATTAATGACATCAGAATTTCTGATTAGTGATAAGCCAGATGGTCCTATTAATAATCCTGCCAATATATATGCAAGAATTGGTGGTTGTTTTAGAATCTTCATAATAATACCTACTATAGTAGCAGAGACAATTACTATACCAAGATTGAAAAATAAGTCCAGTTCCATTATTTATAGCTCTCTTCTACTATTTTGTCAAAAACCACCAGTCATAGAATGGTGGAATTCTGATGTTATAAAACTTCCAGCTTTCCTGTATCTTTTTCCTCGCTTACCTTCCTTTCCTTAAGATTAAGCTCAATAACATCATTCGCCTCTAACATTTGAATAACCTCAACTTCTGATATACCAAGTAAATCTGCTAAATCCTTTATTCTCATATTGTTCTGCCTTTCTTATTTTCCTAATTTTTAATTAGCATTATTCTATTATTTTGTTGTTATACACTTATTTTTAGGATATTCCTTTACTTTTAATTTTACTTTGTATCTAGTGTTTATCTTGTATCCATGCCAGCCTCATTAAATATTTTATCTTATTTTTATTATTTGCAACGCTTTGTGTATTTTGTTTACCTGTCCGCCTCATCAATGTTATCTTCATGGATTGGCGGACTGGCACAGGCTCTCAGAGAGCCTCGTTATGCAAGTTATATTATCATTAGTATTATTATACACAAAGTGACTCCTTTGCTAATTAGATTATTAAAATATATTTTAATTTACCTATATTATTACCTTTTCTTGTTTTTGATGATTTTATAAACTTTGTTGTCTTGATAAAAATGGTTTGCGAAATAGCCTAGTTTTCTTTCAGCTTCTAGTAAGAAATAGAATGTTCCACATATATAGAACAATAAAGTAATAATAAGAAAGAGAAAGAAATAAAGTAGAAAGAAAAAGTCTTTTCCAATGAGAAATTTGTTGATAGATCTTAAATAAAATATGGCGAGATCTTTAAGGAAGAAGTAAACATACCTTATCATAAAAAATGCTAGAGGAAGAAATATAAAATAAATAAACATTTTTTTAAAAAACTCAGAGTAATGGATAAGAAGAAAAGTGATGAAGAATATTAGTAGAGATGCCATAACTATATATTGTATATCTACAATAGCAGCAAAAGAGATTGGGCTAAGTCTTATATCAACACCTAGCACATAGCCTTTTGAGATGTTAGATAGCTTGAATATTGGCGCAAGCAGGAATACCATTAGTGAAGTAAAGAATAGGGCTATAACTTTGTCATTTATTCTCATGCCCTTTCCTGAATAATAGAGATACCATATGTACAAAGGGAAAAGCATTAGGAAAAGTATGGCTACTAATTCCATGGCATATAGATAAAGAAGATTGATCTTGTCTATGAATGCTGCTTGGGTAATGTCTGTTGCCGCAAGCTTAAAAATAGTGGGGTGGTTTGCCTCAAGAGAGCCAAAATAACTAACAAAAGTCTTGCCAAGAAAAAGAGGCATGATGAAGACAATAAAATCTGTTAATAGATGCAGCACTAAAATTCCAGAAGTTGCAACAAAAATATGCCTCCTTGTCTTAAGGAATTCAAAGATTTTCTGTAAAAATTTTTCTGAGAAGCCATCTATCTTCTTAAAGATTGTATAATCTGATAGCTTTTTAGAATGCTTATTTATGATAACAATGCCAAGGATAATTGATAGGATTGTTATAGAATCGTCATGAAGATAGCCTACCCATTCAATGATTAGGTTAAAAATTATTATAAAAAATGAGATTAGGACTAGGAAGACAGTAGTAAATCTAACAAGCTGTTTGGTATAAGATTGTGGAGGCATGCCTTCTTCATGGATAAGGTGCATAATGCTTGGTTTTTTAATGGACAATCTTTTTGCAGTATAGACTGACAATAGTATTAACAGCAGACCCCCTATATAAAATGCAGTTTTCTCAATAATTATACTATTTTGGAGCATAAATTTAAAAAAAGGGGTTAATAAAACACTTTCACTAACAAGTTCTTTAATTATGGTAAAATTATTCTTAAGTACTAATAGGAAAAATGCAACTACTAAGAGTATATCCTCTCTTGGATTTTTATGGCCAAATAAAATTCTTGTAAGGCTTAGCCTATAAAGTAACAATGCTATAACTACCCAAGCGATTAGTTTATCAACATATTCAAAATCTGCTGGTATAACTCCAAAAAAGCCAGAAATATCTGACCATAGCATATATAGAAGTAGCATCTCCTCTATATAGAGGTTATATCTTCCTTTTGTACGTTCTTCTTTATTTTTTACACCTTTTTGCATCAAATTCAATAGGACTATAATAGTATAAAAAGGTAACTGCCAAAATGAGCTGTAAAGTTAAAGCGTGGTATTCTCGGTAGGCTCTAGTTTATGAGTCTTAAATATATATCACATAAATCATACTCTGTTTGGGACTCAAGTGCATCAACCAAACACAGAAAATTAATAAAAAAAAGGCATTATCAATTTATCAAAATTATATTAAATATCTTTTATGAGCACTGACATACGCCCTCATAAAATAACTTACAAAATCGTTTTCAGTTTTTCCAAGGGCGCGATAATAAGCTTTCCTCTTTTTATGCTCAATTATAAGCAAAGGGTAAGTGTTACTTCTTAATATATATGCTATGATTAGCCTTCCTATCCTACCATTGCCATCTCCAAAAGGGTGAATCTTTTCAAATTTATAGTGTGTCCTTGCAGCTAACTCTATAGGGTTAATAATTTTCTTCTTCTCTCCATACCAAAGGAAAAATTCTTTGATAAGTTTGCCTATATCCTGCCAATCTGGTGCTGTATAACTGCCAACTCTTACAAGATAATCTCTCAATTTTCCTGCAATATCTGGCTTAGTATCAGAAAATACTTCCTTGTGCCAAAGTAAAATATCTTTTGCTGAAATGTCTTTTTTTGTATTCAGCACTTTAAAGAATACTTTTGAGTGGTTTATAGTCTCTTGCACATCCCTCAATGGCTTGTTAGGCGCTATTTTTCTTCTTATAATATCTTCAGTCTCGTGCAATGTTATAGTAGAGCCCTCAATTGCATTAGTGTTGTAAGTAAAATTAATTGATAAATCAATCAACACCTCTTTTTTTACAGATTCAGGATAACTTTTCCATTCATTTAGAAATCTTTTCTTTATGGATTTAAGCTTTTTTATTATGCTTTCTTCCATGCACTCGCGCAGAAATCTTTCTTTAACTTCTTCTATGTTTTCAGCTATTTTTTTGCCAAGATATTTTTCTCTATGAACTACCTTTCCTTCTTTCCTAAACGAGTGGGCTAGATAATAGTAATCTTTATGCTTGACTATGTTCATAATAATTGGATACAATTGCATTTATTTAAAGTTTTGGTTTTTTGGGGCTCTGTAGAAAATCTCAATAAATCTAGCCCCTAAATTGTAGGCTATCAAC
>CAZBGH010000031.1:0-12314 GCA_964491335.1 uncultured Methanosarcinales archaeon
ATATAATCTATAGATGTTTAATTTTAGATAATTTATAAGTTTAACTAATTCAGAGAATTAGACGATTAAATAAGGATTATTTTAATTATAGCAAATGACTTTAATAATCGTAACTTTTAGCTGTAAAGAGTCATTTGCTTATTAGGAAAAGACATTACAATACGAAAAATAGCTTACGAAAATTAATGTCTTTTCCTATAAAATAAAAATATAATTTGCATAATAGTCACTTTGTATATGCCATTAGTTCGCCTATTATTTATGTCCAGCTATATGTGGCGGACAGACAAGCAATCACACTAGTTAATGTAGTATCACAGATACAACAAAGGTAGTAATTAGTCAGATATCTATTAAAACTTATGTTGCAAAGTGGCTAATATGAAACCCTTCCCAGCATCAATACCGCAGCTCGTCTATAAAACTGTTAAGCTCGTCGCGAGGGGTTGCTCCCTACTGGAACGCAGAGCCTGACTATAAGACATAGAATAGCGAGGACAGATGCTGGCGAGCGAAGCGAGGGTTTCACAAAAGCCTTGCAAAGTAAAATAATTATAAAAAATAAATGATGTTGCGGACATGGATACAAAATACACGAGTCTTTGTAAAGTATAACAATACAATTATAAAAATATTAAATAATAAAGTTGCTATGCCTTAACTTTAGGGTATCTCAAATGATTAGCACAGGTAGCAGTATGAAAAAGTATTTAAGTTAACTAATTGTCTAGTTCATAATCTTTTTAAAGTCCTTATAGTTATTCCATAAAAGGTTGTTATGAAATTACTTATTACAGGTGGGGCTGGGTTTATAGGCTCTAATTTCATTAGATATTATTTATCTAAATATAAGAACTGTTCTATTACAAACCTTGACAAATTAACATATGCAGGTAATCTGGATAATCTAAAAGATATAGAAAAGGATAATAGATATAATTTTGTGAGAGGTGACATCTGTAATCTAAAGTTAGTAGAAAAATTGATGAAGGATGTTGATGTAGTGGTTCATTTTGCAGCTGAAACCCATGTTGATAAGAGTATAATGGAAGCAGGAGAATTTGTTAAGACAGATATATATGGTACATTCTCAATGTTAAATGCTGCAAAGAAATGTGATATAAAAAAATTTATTCACATCTCAACAGACGAAATTTATGGTAGCATAGAAAAAGGCTCTTTTACAGAAAAAAGCACACTAATGCCACGTAACCCATATTCAGCTTCAAAAGCAGGCGCTGATAGGCTAGCTTATTCTTTTTATACAACATATAATTTACCAGTGATAATTACTAGAAGTTCAAATAATTTTGGGTATTATCATCACCCTGAGAAACTAATCCCTTTATTCACAACAAATGCTATAGATAATATTCCATTGCCATTGTATGGGGATGGATCAAATAAAAGGGACTGGATGTTTGTATTAGATAATTGTGAAGCAATTGATCATGTCATGCAATATGGTAGCATAGGTGAGGTATATAATATAGGTGCTGGAAATGAAAAAAACAACCTAGAAATAACAAAGTTTATCTTGAGAGAATTAAATAAACCGGAAAGTTTGGTACAATATGTTAAAGATAGGCCAGGTCATGACAGAAGATATGCTCTTGATATAGCCAAAATAAGAAAGCTAGGTTGGAAACCAAGATATAGTTTTCAGAGTGCTATGAAATTAACGGTTAAATGGTATGTTCAAAATCAAGAGTGGTGGAGAAAAATTAAAGAAAGCAGGCATTTCACAGATTATTACAAAACGCAGTATATAAAAAGAAACTCAAGGCATCAATAGAAATAAATAATAGGGAATAGTTTGAGTTAGTAGAGATAAACTAGTAGGAATATGATTGACATAATAAAATTAAAAAATAACTTGCATTACGAGGCAAGTTAGCAAGTACAGAACTGCGGTTCTGTAAATACCTACGTGCCTGTGCCAAAGTCCACTAATCAGTGATTGTTAAGATTAAGTAGTGGACAAAGTATCCAAATGCATACTCGTTTGCAAATTATAAGAAAATAGAAAAAAGCGATGCAAGCTTGTTGCCAAGTAAAATAAAAAAAATTCAATTCCACAATGAAAAACATAAAAGGAGTAATACTTGCAGGTGGAACTGGCTCAAGGCTTTATCCTCTTACTAAGGTAACTAACAAACACCTACTTCCAGTTTATAATAAACCGATGGTATATTATCCTTTAAAGACCTTGACGGATGCAGGAGCAAAGGATATAGTTATAATCTCTGGGCCAGGTCACGCAGGGCATTTCCTAAACTTATTAGGCTCCGGGAAAGAATTTAATGTGAGATTAAAATATGAGATTCAGGATGAAGCAGGAGGAATTGCACAGGCTCTATCATTGGCAGAAGATTTTATAGATAATGAGAAATTTATGGTAATACTTGGAGATAATATATTTGAAGATAACATGAAAAATCAAGCCCAGGAATTCCTTAAAAGTAAATTTGGTGCTAAAATTTTTTTAAAGCAGGTAGTTGACCCAACAGGATTAGGCGTAGCAGAAATAAAAGGTGATAGGGTAATAGGAATAGAAGAGAAACCAGCAAAACCTAAATCAAATTTTATAGTTACAGGCTTATATATGTACGATGGAACAGTTTTTGATATAATTAAAACACTCAAACCAAGTAAGAGAGGAGAGCTAGAAATTACAGATGTTAACAATATATACTTAAAGCAAGGCATGTTGACTTATTCTATACTCAAAGGCTATTGGGGAGATGCAGGAACATTTAATTCTCTTTTTGAGGCATCAAAGATGATAAAAGATATGGAAGAGAGTTTAAAAACAAAAACCACGTAAGATAAAAAGAATGAAACAAGAGACAAAGAAACACTTGATTTATTGTTCAATATTAGTGTTACTTTTACTAATTTCATTTACCAATTATTATAGCGATAAAGTTCCATTTCATGAAATTGTATCAAGTTATATACCATTAAGTGATTTTCTTAAAACTTCGGTTTACAAATACAACGATTTCTGGCCATTATGGCATCCCTATGGCTTTAGCGGTGAGCCAAACTTTGAAAAACCTACCATAGATCTTTTAAATTTTCAAGGTATCTTGACACTGATAATACCTAATACTGTTATTGCAGTCAAAATAGCGTACTTCCTAGCTTTAATAGTTGCAGCGATAGCAATGTACTCTTTTATAATATATTTAGGCTATAAGCCAGAGTATGCGTTAATCTCTGGGATTGTCTATGCATTTAGTGGCCATGTGTTCAAATTAATGACTTTTACATGGCTTACTACTCTAACAGGATACGCTTTTATCCCTTTAATATTCCTTTTTGGAACTAAGGCTATTAAAGAAAAAAGTTGGATAAGGTATTCAATGCTGACAGGCATTCTGTTTGCTATCCAAGCAAGAGCTAATCCTGATATGAAAGTAACATTATGGACAATTCTTTATTTTGGAATTTATTATGCATTTTATCTTACAGAAGATAAACCTAAGAAAATATTTCTTATCCCAATTGTTGTTATCGCAGGCTTAATACTGCCATATATTTTGAAAATAGGAAATATTGCCATTTATATTGTAATGTGGTTAATCTTAGCATTAATAATTTATTTTGTGCTATCTCGCATGGAAAGTAATATTAATAAAAGACTTTTAAAAATATCGCTCATTAGCTTAATCATCGTAATTGTTTTCTCTGGATTAATGTTTCAAAGAATTCTTCCAATTGCTGGCTATATTGGTAAAACTTCAAGAGGTGTTACTCCATGGGAGCAAGCATCAGGCAGGCAATTGTCTTACAAAGATGTGTTCCCAAGATTAATTGACCCATTAAATTTTCCTGAGATAAGAGCAACACCAGCACCAGGAAAAACTTCAGATCATATGGGGATTGTTGCAGCCCTACTTGCAGTAATTGCAGTATATAAAAAAAGGACAAATAGGATTGTTCTTTACTCTTTAACTGGGATAATTGTTGTTATTATCCTAACATCAAACACTTTTAATTCTTACTACTACCTATGGAAATATGTTCCGTTTTTTTCAAGCGCAAGGTATCTGGACAGGCATCTCTTTATGTTTACATTTTTCGGGGCATTATTAGCAGGTATAGGTGCCAGCGTATTATTTGAAGAGCTCTTAAAGCTAAGTGATAGAAAGAAGAAATATTTTACTTATGGCACAGCAGCATTAATTTTCATTAATCTTGGCATTTTTGGCTATACACCCTATCCAGGACCTTTTGACACATGGCGTAATTTTGATAAAGTAGCAGAAAATAATGAGATCCTTCAATATATTGCTAAACAACCAGGAATCTTTAGAATCCAGACTTGGGAAACTCATGGTATAGACTGGGGTACAAATTATTTCAATAACCGTTTAGAGCTAGAGCATATATACTCATTTGACAGTCTATGGTACGTGCCCTATTTCAACATATACTTAAGTGTTGCAAACTCAAACCCTGCAAAGTTATGGGGCATATTAAATGTAAAATACCTAACCTCAATTGATCCATTAAATGTATCTGGTTTTAAATTTGTTCAGAAATTTAAGGATTGTACAGCAGAAACATGCTATCAGACAGAAGATGCAAATAAAAGAAACTTACAAAAAGCATATGGGCCTTACCTGTATGAAAATACTGAATTCCTTCCTAGGGCATATTTTGTAGATAATGCAGTTTTAGTTATAGGCGATTCTGATTCAGAGCTACAATTAGCCTATACTTTAATAACATCTTCTGAATTTAATCCTAAGAACACTGTAATAATAAGCAAAATTGGTAGGCTTGACCCAAATGAAGACTTATCCAAGTATAAGGCAATAGTACTAGGCAGAGGAAGCATAGATAATAATAATATCCAACAACTTAATTTCTATGTAAATCATGGAGGAATTCTGCTACCAAATATAATTTCTGGAGAAAATTCTTTAGCTATAGAAAATATTACTAAGATGCTTTCAGGGTTTAAAGGAGAGCTAAATGCTATTGAAGATTCTGATGTTATAATGCACGATTTTGATAATAGGGAAATTAAAGTCAATGGTAGAAAAGGATGGCTTGTTTACAGCGAAAAATTTGCTTTGTTTAATGGGTGGCAAGCAAAAGCAGATTCTAATGATATAAAGATTTATAATGCAAATAAGATAATTTCTGCAGTTTATCTTACAAGCCCTGTAAAAAATATAAGATTTACATACTATGTGAAATCCTTTGTCATAGGCTCTTATATATTTATCGTAACACTACTATTCTTAACAACCTTTTTCTCATGGAATATTTATAATAAGATAAAATTAAAAAAAGGAAGGCAATAATCACTTTTTGTAAAATGGTTGAACTAATCTTAGCTAGGAAAGGAGATTACCCAGATAACTTTAGAGTTTTGTTATCAACTGGAAAAAAGAAACCAAGGGTATATTACGCAGCTTTAAATGCCTCTGCAATGGCTTATTTTGGAAATGCAAGACTTGTAAAAGCAATGCATATTAAGAAATTAATCCATGCTGTTTCTCTTATTCCTGAAAGAAGATTTAGAAGAGCATTAGATCTAGGCACTGGTATCGGCATATTGCTACCCACACTCTCTAAGATAGCTGATAAAGTTGAGGCTATTGACAGCTCTAGCATTATCTCTTATACTAAATATATGGTTAAGAAAAGAAAGCTAAAAAATGTTATTGTTAAAAAATTTGATTCTAATGAATTAAGGAACTACCCTCAGGGCTACTTTGATTTGATAATTTGTATGAGTACACTTGAACATATTCATGATCTAGATGAGGTATTCCAAACATTTAAAAGACTACTCTCAAAAGATGGGATTATAATAATAGGCTTTCCTGTAGAGACAAAATTAGTAGTATTTATACATGAAAATTATATGAAATTATTCAGAGGACAACTAAAAGAAGATTACGACTTTGAAAAGCGAGAAGTAAAAAACCCTTATGAAAAGACAGAAGGTCATGTTTCGCATTATCAAGACATAATTGATATAGCCAAGAAATATTTTAGCATAGACAAAAAGATTGATCTTAAACCATTTTTCATTAAGATATATTTTACTCTAAAGCTGACTCCTAAAAAAGTAATTTCAGATGCCTAAAAATAAAATTAATGTAGTTTGTAGTATCTCTCTTAGTTATACCTCTAGCTTCAGCTCTAACTATTCAAAACCTTGATTATAATTCAAACCAAAACGATGTCAATATAACTTACGATTCACTTAATAGAATCCTTAATAAGAACACATTCTCATCCATTTACCCTTCTCTTTTCAGCCTCGGTATCAGGTTTTAGCACAAAAACCAAGTAAAGATAAATTATGAGCAACAATCCTCCAAAAATCTTAATCTCCTTGATATAGTCGTCATAATTTATCTGACTGAAAAGTTCTAGAAAGCTATTATGACTAATTCCAGGTAATACTTGAATCGGTGATATAAAAAACGAGCTTGAAAAAGGCCATAACAGCATTACTCCAGCAGGCTCTCTTTGATCTAAAGTAAATAAATCCACGATAGGGTGTGAATAAATCAGTGCAAAAAATATAAGAAGCTTTGGAATCTTATTTCTGCTTGGCACAGCTTTAATCCGTATGTAATAAGAAAGTATTAAAGATAACAAGAAGGCAAAACCAATTCCATGTAATATTTCCCTATGCTCAATAAAAGGAATGCTAAATCCAAATAATTGTGGAATAACATCAACATCTGACAGATTAGATAGAAATATATATAGCAACATCTCTTTCCAATTCTTCTTAAAATTTAGATTTCTATTTACAAA
Organism: uncultured Methanosarcinales archaeon; assembly: GCA_964491335.1. Classification (GTDB taxonomy): domain Archaea; phylum Nanobdellota; class Nanobdellia; order Woesearchaeales; family JACPIF01; genus JACPIF01. Next base: position 6,796 of record CAZBGH010000031.1, read on the forward strand.
AGCATATATACATAGGCCAATGATAGAATGTCCTATAGGAGATGGCATTTTCCAGAAGACTGTATAATTCTTTATAAATATTTCTTCTCAATGGCGTTATTGAAAAGTTCGAAGTTGCCATCAATATAGTGAAGGTTAATGAGCCAAGACTTGAGGCACGTTTCGAGGCATCGAAAACTGAGAGTTTTCTGGTGCTCAAAAATCTTAGATTTTTGACATTCCAGAGAGAAACGTGCAAGCACGATGTTAAGCGAACCTGAACCGATGGCAACCGAAGCGAATGCGAAGGGACTTTTCAATGAAACCTTCTCAATAACTCGGAATATAAATCAGGCTAATAGGGTGGGTTGCTGCTTGAACCATTGACCAAACTTAGCTATTCCATCTTCTATTTCGATTTTTGGTTGATAGCCAAGTAATTTCTTAGCTTTTTTAATGTCTGCATATGTAACATCTACCTCTCCAGGTTGTTTCTGCATTTTATTGATCTTAGCCTTTTTCCCAATATTTTTCTCTATAAGAGCTATAAGTTTTCTTAATTCTACAGGCTTAGAGTTTCCTAAATTTATTATCTCAAATTTAAAATTCTTCTCTAAAGAATTCACTAATCCATTTATAATGTCAGATATATATGTATAATCCCTCTTTGAAGAGCCATCCCCATACATCTCAATTGGTTGTCCTTGACTTATTTGTTTAGTGAACTTATAGGGAGCCATGTCAGGCCTTCCTCTTGGGCCATAGACAGTAAAAAATCTAAAGCAAGTTACATTTAATCCATGCATCTCAGAATAAATCTTGCACAATAGTTCTGCAGATCTTTTAGTGATTGCATAAGGAGAAAGAGGATTATCAACATTATCCTCTTCTGAAAAAGGGATTTTTTTATTGGCACCATACACAGACGAGGATGAAGCTAAAGTAAAATTCCTTATTTTGTATTTAACAGCGAGATTCAATAAATTAATAGTGCCCTTTACATTAACTTCTTCATATAACAAAGGATTTTTAAAAGAGTATCTTATTCCTGCTCTAGCAGCAAGATGAAATATCCTATCTATCTTCTCATTTCTAAAAATCTTTTCAGTTTCTTCTATAGATGTTATATCAGCTCTGTATAACTTGAACATTCTTGAAGATAAGCAATACTTGATATTATTCTCTTTTATCCTAGGATCATAGAAGTCATTAAAATTATCTATGCATATTACTCTGCCTATATTAGACTTTATTAAAGCTTCACACAAATGGTTACCTATAAACCCGGCCCCTCCTGTAACTAATATGTTCATATTATTCACAAAAAGCAAACAGTATATAAAGCTTATTTCTAATTCATCGCCTGTAATAGATAGCTTATTTTATCACCCGAACATTGACGGAGCTGAAAATAAATAACCTTAAATAGCCTCTATATTTTCTTATATGAATATGGTTAGAATAAACACAAAAACTAGTGAAATAATTAAAGAACTTACTTTTGAGGGGCAAAAAGGTGAAGAAGAACTTCAAAATTTGGTCGAAAAACATTTACCGCAACTTTTGAAGGCTTTTGTAATTAAAAGTAAACAAAGAATACCGAATGGTGAAATAGATACTTTAGCAATTTCTGAAGATGGTGTGCCTTGTATTATTGAATATAAGCGGAGTAAAGACGAAACAATTTTAAATCAGATAGTTTACTATTATGATTGGTTATTAAAAGAACAAGCAAAATATGAATTTGAAAAATTGAAGGATGCCATACCAAACTTACAAGGATTAGAGGTTGATTGGTCAGAAATTAGATTAATAATAATAGCAAAATCATTCTCAAAGTGGGATGAAAGCTTAATTAGACATTTAGATACTGATATAGAAGCTTATGCCTATTCTTATCATGAAAATGAGTTGGATTTACACCGTGAAAGATTTGGTGTATCTGAAAGGAGAACTTCAACTTCTATACAGAGAGATACTTATGAAAAACATTTAGAAAAAGCTGAAGGTCATACAAAAGAGATTTTAGAAGAATTAAGAAAGCAGGTATTGAGTTTAGGTGATGATATTGAAGAAGGCTACACGCCAAATTACATTAAATATGTTGTAAAAACAATATTTCTTTCTGTTCATGTTTATAGAAAACATCTAATCTGTCATTTAAGAGTAAACGAAGAGACATTTTCAGACCCTAAAAATCTCACAAAAGATATTTCAGACCGTAAATGGTCTGTAACAAGAGAATTTAAAATTGAAGAAATGGATGAAATTCCATATGTAATAGAACTAATAAAACAAGCTTATGAATATCAGTAATAATTATCTTTGAAATGAGTGAACTATCAAAATTTCAAGCAAAGAAAGGGGAGAAAACTTTAAAGGATGTAACTACAGAGGAATGGGCAGAAATAGGTAAGGAGATAAGTAAGAAGTTTAAGATAAAGCTCCCTAAAATAGAACTCCCTCAAAATAATTTAAAAGAGATTACAGATGAACATTTAAAAGCCCAAACTGAGTGGGTAAGTCAACCTTTTAAGACAAATTATCTTTTAGAAAATATACTAAAATCTCAAACTCCAAGATGGGTTAATTATACTATCTTGATTATAACAACTTTTGCCTTGATTATTGGTATATTGGCATTACTTCATAATTATAGTATAATTTAGCCACCAGCCGACCTTTAACAGCCTTCACTTAACACCCGAAGGTTTAACAACACTATCTATACGCAAATTATATATAAAGCAGGCTTTGTCTATGTTTTATGAATAAGAAATTTGGTATTAATATTATAAGTGGTGTAATAATATCAATAGCCCTTATATGGTTGTTATTAAGGCAGGTTAATATCAATCTACTAATTACATCTTTTAAAAATATACCAATTTATATACTGATTATAGCCCTTGTATTGTATATTATTAGCAACATTTTCAGAGCACAACGCTTTAGAATCATAAGTAATAAAAAGTATAGTCTAAGGCATTTCTTTGATGTAACTTCTGTTTTAAATATGATGAATGTTCTCTTACCTTCAAGAATGGGTGAAATTTCTTACATATACCTACTCAAGAAAAGTGGATCTAGGATTACTGAGAGCATTGCTTTTCTCTTTTTAGCGAGACTATTAGATTTTCTTGCTCTATCTACCATATTTCTTATAACAGTATTATTCATAACTAGAGATACATTAATTAATAGTATCATGTGGCTAGTTGGTTTAATCTTATTTTGTGTTACAATACTACTAGCTCTCTTTATAGTCTATGAAAATAAGTTTGTATTAGTTATAAAAATCATAGCTAGGAAACTATATTTAGATAATTTTAATATTGTAAAAATAATATTTAGGAAAAGTGGTGAAGTATCACAATCATTACATACGATAAAATCAAGAAAGTCAATGGTGGAAAGTATTTTCTATACTTATTTAATATGGCTTTGTTACTATATTATTTCCTATTTAGTATTACGTTCAGCAGGCTTTCATATAAGTATAATCATTTTTAGTGTAGGGTTAACTTTATCAGTATTAAGCAGCATTATACCTATAAGCGGCATTGCAGGCTTTGGTACATATGAGGCATACTGGACAATTATCTTCTTAAGTCTAGGAATTGAGAAAGAGGCAGCTATTACTTTTGGGTTTGTTAATCATATCATTAATTTAATATATGTAGTTATTATCGGTATACTTTCATTCTTTGTGCTGAACAGTAAATATGGTTATTTTCAAAAAAGTAGTCCATGAGCTATTTAAAAAAATTTATTACAACAGAATACCAGCCATATGCGATGGATAGTTTTTGACATAAACAGAAAAATTCTTAAAAAAAAGCTCTAAACAGGGTATGGAGTGCTTATCCTAAATGGGTAAACTAATCTTTTTGAAAAGCTTTTCAATTTAGCGAAAAATCCTTTTATCATTAATTTCTTCTTCATATCCCATAAAAGCTGAACTAAATCATATTCAATAGGGAAACTAAAAAATCTAGTTTTCCATCTTAAAGAGGCTGTTAAGTGCAATATCTTGTAAAAAGGGATTAATTTCCAATTAACCTTTTTCCAGATAATATATTTTGTGTCACCAGCAGCAATAAAATAAGCACTTAAAATTATTGATTTATACCATTTCCAGTTTTCTAAGTATGGATAAATAGCTTCTTCCCTAAATATTCCCCATTCCTCAAATGATTTAGGAGGAGTCCATCCTTTTTCTATTGCCTTTTGAAACATTGGAGTTCCAGGGTAGGGGGCAAATAAAGACATTGCACAGGATGTATCAGGGGCTATTTCCTTTATCTTATCAATTAAGGCTAAAGTTTCCAATGCCTGCTCTTTTGTTTCATTTGGTAAGCCTAGCATCCATGAAAATTTAATCCCAACTCTGTATTTATTGCCCATTCTTGCAACATTTAGCATCATATCAGGGGTTATATCTTTATCAATTGAGTTGAGAATTTCTTGTGAGCCAGATTCAGCTCCATAAGAAGTGTGTGTGCAATTAAGCTCTTTTAGTTCTTTAAAGAACTCCTCGCTTTTTAGCAAGTCAACTCTACACCCATTTTCCATTGCCCATTCTTTTATACCTAATCTTCTGAACGATCTGCCAAGCTCAAGAACTCTTTTTTCATCTCCTACTAAATCGTCTTGCAGAACTATTCTTTTAACTCCAGCATCGATGAATGGCTTGATTTCTTGCTCGACCCTATCTATTGACCATTTTCTCCACTGCCTTTTATTAACTATTGTCTGCCAACAGAAATTACATCTGTAAGGGCATCCTCTGCTTAATAAAAGATGAATTGTCTTCAGTCCTTCATGCTCAAATATGTACTTGTTAATATCAATCAAATCAAGAGCCATTGAAACATCATCATCCATTCTTAAGAATCTTCTTGGAGGATTCACTATGATATTATTATTCACGTCTTTAAAAACTAGGCCATTTATGTTTTTTAAGTCTTTGTTATTGCTTAAAGCATCCATCAGTTCTACTAACAATGCCTCACCATCACCAGTGCTTACAAAATCTACTAAAGGATGTTGGCATGTTTGCACAGGCGCAATCATAGGATGAGGACCACCAAAAGCAAATTTAATATTTTTGTATTTTGATCTAACCTCCTTTGCTAACGCTAGAGAAGTAAGGATAGTAGGCCCTGTAAATACTGAAAATGTCATTAAGAGTATATTATTATTTTCTAGAATGTTTTCTAATTTTTCCTTTTGGTCAACTCTCTGATCATAGATAAATACATTTATGCCTGCCTTTTTTAGTTTTGGTGCAAGAAACAATGGTCCAAAAGGTAAGTGCTTAACAGAATAAAGGCCAATGGTTTCTGGCTGTGCTATAACAATGCCAGGTTTATCTTTAACACTTTCTGCACTTGACAGGCTATTATCAATCTGAATGCTTATAAGCTCTGAATCCATTTAAACTTAACACTGGCTAAGAATATTTAAATGTTATGAATTAAACGGCTAATATGAAACCCTTCCCAGCATCAATACCGCAGCTCATCTATAAAACTGTT
>CAZBGH010000032.1:0-12208 GCA_964491335.1 uncultured Methanosarcinales archaeon
TTGTATTGCACTCCTGGTGTAAAATTCATGCCTTGAGCCCTTTTTTCTCTACATATTTTGACAAACCTGTCCAATATTAGTGAAACTACATCTTCAGCACCTGATTGGATTCCAAATCTCCTAACCTTATCTAAGGTAGGCTCATAGGTTGTATCTTGAGATGCTGTTTGCATTTCTGAAAGCTCTGACTTGAGTTCCTTTGCAGCTTCTAGGTTAGATGAAGATTCTGGAAATAGTAATTTATTACTTTCTACCACTAAAAGTCTACCTAAGTCTTCTCCACTAGTTTTTAAGACAGTTGCATCAGGAAAGACTAATCCACTATCTTTAAGTTCATAGATTTTTTCAGTCATTTTTTTAATTATTAAAATGAACCTGTATATAAATCTTCCTATTTTTATTACTTTGGAGTGGTTATAATTCTATCTCTACCTTCCCCTCTCTCTCATTAACGTCTTTAATTATTTTATGCTCTTTCAGTTTTTCCTTAATCTCTTTCCATGAATAATTGTGCCTAGCTTTCTTTATTTCTGTTAGAATTTCATCAATAAGTTGATAATTGTTATAGATAGCCTCTGCTCTGCCTCTTTCCAATAACTCCTGCTCTTCCAGCTCTAATATTTTAACTTGCCCTTGCTCAATTATTTTCTTTAGTTTGTTGATTTCTTTTTCATATCTACTTGGTTTTTTAGCTATACCCTGATTAAAATAAAGGTCTGCGGCTTCGTTAAAGCTAGGAAAGTCTTTTTTTGTGTATGATTCATATAGCTTTAGATTGATAGGAACAACATCAATTGCCTCATTTGGGCTATATTCAGAATAAATTATAGACGCTTTTGTTTTAGACGCTAGTAATTTGTTTAGATTCTCAAATAGTTTCTTAATGTCTTGCTCTGAAAGTTCCCTTTTGGTTTTGTCTATCCCACTTAATAGGCAAATCTCTTCTGCATAAGTACCCCCTAAACCTATTTCAATTGCTAATGTCTTAACTATTGAGTCTCTAGAACTTTCTTTTATTGTTTTGCTAAATTGAGTAAAATCTTTTGAGAATAAATTATAACTAGACTTAGGATACACGTATTTGATTCCTTGCCTTATTTGTCTGTCTTTAAAAGACTGGTTTTCTAGAGCCTTAATTATTATATTATCTTCACTGCAGAGAATAATATTGCCTTTGCTAAGTATTTCAAATAGTAGATTATAGCTACTTTCTTTAGTTTCTAGCTCTAGCTTAATTATTCTCTCTGAGTCAATTTGAGTAATATTTTTTAGTCTTGCATTAGCTAAATGTTTTCTTAGATATTGACAGAAATTACTTTCACTTGGTTCCAATTTTTGACTAGTTAAGCAAAGATATTTGCCTAGAGATATTTTTAAAAACTTTTTACCTTTTGAAGTAACATAAAACTCTAATAGCCATGTAGAATCCTGTTGTGATATTTTGCCTAGCCTTGAGTTTATTAAGAGTGATAGTTCAGAAAGTAAAAATTTATAGTCTATAGAAGATAATTTATCTTTCATTTTTAAATTGAGAGATTATTTTACTGTGACAGATTTCGCAAGATTTCTAGGTTTATCTGGATCAAAGCCTTTTTCAACAGCTAAATAATAAGCTAGCATCTGTATAGGTATTATGCTGAGTATAGGGTCTGCCATGCCTGCTTCAGGCACATGCACAAAATAATCGTATATTTCATTATTGCTGCTGTTTATTCCAATTATGTATCCTCCTCTGGATTTTACCTCCATTGCATTTGATAATATCTCCTTTTTAGTGTGCTCAGTAGTCAGTACTATGACTGGAACCCCTTCTTCAATAAGTGCAATTGTCCCATGCTTTAACTCTCCTCCGGCAAACCCTTCTGCATGGATATAACTTACTTCTTTTATCTTTAGTGCTCCTTCTAGAGCGCTTGGATACGCGAGATCTCTTCCTATTAAAAATATACTATTATGATTTTTTATTTTCTTTGATAAGGCTTTCAATTTAGACTCGTTTTCTTTTATAATCTTACTGACAAACTTTGAAGATTTAATTACTAATTTTTTCCCTTCATTTAACCTATTAGCAGCTCCATAAGCAAGCATTATTAATAATCCTAGTTGAGAGGTATAGCTTTTAGTACTTAATACACAAATCTCTGGACCACAATTCATCATTATATTCTCATCAGACATGTGGGTTAATGTAGATCCTATAACATTTGTAATAGATATCACCTTTACTCCTTTTGACTTTGCTATTTTGACTGCTTCAAGCAAATCCGCTGTTTCTCCAGACTGGGATAAGGCTATCATCAAGGTTTTATTTGTCAGGAACTCTTCATAATTTTTGAACTCACTGGCTAATACTACGTTTACATGCTTTTTTGCAATGTGGGAAAAGACATAGGATGCGGATATACAAGCATTATAACTAGTACCACATCCAACTAAAAAAACCCCAAAGGCTTTTTTTATCTCATTTACTATCTTTTTCATCTGCTTTGGATCTTGTTGAACTGCTTTTCTAATAGTAGAGCTTTGTTCTTCAATCTCTTTCATCATGAAATGATCGTAATCCCCTTTTTTTGATTGCTCATAATCCCAGTGCATAATAAATAGTTTCTTTTTTACTGGTTTCCCTGTATTAAAATTAAAGACTTCTATTTGGCTATCAATTACAACCATTTCATTATCACTTAGCAAAATAGATTTTTTTGTCGACTCGATAAATGGGCTAAAATCTGATGCTATGTAAACCCCATCTTTGTCCAAACCAAGAACCAATGGAGAGTTTTTTCTTGCCCCCATCATGCTCTCGCTATTTTCCTCAATAGCCACTATTGAAAAACTCCCTTCTAGTTTTTTTAGAGTTAGGAGAAAGGATTCTTTGAAAGAGCCTCCAGTTTTCATAAAATATTCTATTAGGTTTGGTATAACTTCTGTATCTGTTTGACTTTGAAATCTGAATCCTTTTGCTCCTAAAAACTTTTTCAGGTCCTGATAATTTTCTATAATACCATTATGGACCACTGCAATCTTTTTATTATTAGAGAAGTGCGGGTGTGCATTTGTCTCTGTTACTGACCCATGGGTGCTCCAACGAGTATGCCCGATTGCAAGATGTGAAGGAGTAAGGTTAAGATCTTTAAGCTCTACATTTTCTATTTTACCTACTCTTTTCATATATTGAAAATTTGAATTTTTAGAGCAGATACCCCATGAATCATATCCGCGATATTCTAATTTTTTCAAACCTTTGAGAACAATTTCTACAGCGTTCTTTTTTCCTTTATATCCAATAATGCCGCACATCTCAGAGACCCTATTTTCTATAATATTATTTTTATATAGTCACCAAGAAATGTCCTAAAAACTTTCTTGGCTCAGTATAATACTAAATTTTCTGCTATAAGAGATCTGATTTTACAATTTCGCCTGGTGTTGTGAATTTACCTGGCCATATTTTTCTGCCTGGATAAACTGAGGTATTAATGCCCAGTTTGACTCCATCACCTATTACAGCTCCAAACTTCTTTCTATTTGTATCAACTAACGTTTCATCATAAAAACTTAAAACATTAGAATTGTCATGTCTCAAGTCTGCTATTACAGTTCCAGCGCCTATATTCACATTTTCTCCCATTATGCTTTCGCCAATATAAGCAAAGTGTTTTGAAGTAAAATTGTCCATAATAACAGAATTCTTAATCTCTGATAGACCTATCCTACAATTATTCCCTATTGAGGTGTGAGGCCTGATAAAGCTGTTTGGACCAATTATAGAATTCTCTCCTATAATTACAGGTCCTTCAATATAGCTTCCTGATTTTACAACGCTGCCTTTGCCAAGTACTAAATTTCCTTTAATGGTGACATTCTTCTCAATTTTACCATTTAGATCATTTTTTATAGCTTCAAGAAATAACTTGTTTGCATCTAAAATATGCCATGGATAGCCTATTGGGATCCATTTGTCTGCTCTAACTACTTTTACTTGCTCTTTTTCAGCTAGTTTATTTATTGAATCTGTTATTTCATATTCGCCCCTGCTTGATTTCTCAATATTCTCAAGTATAGAAAAGATAGAATCTGACAAAAGGTACATTCCAGTATTAACCTTGTTTGAAATAAATTTATCTGGCTTTTCAACAATTTCTTTCAAAACAGTTTTTTCTTCTACAACAACTCCAAAATTTTCTGGCCATTCTCTGTCATGACACATAATTGATGGGCTTTTATTTTTTATCAAGTCCTTTACATCTTGCTTAAAAAATATGTCATCCCCACCAAAAACTATAAAATTCCCTTTTAAATGTTCTTTAGTCTGCAAAAGAGCATGACCTGTTCCAGCCTGTTCTAACTGTTCCACATATTTTATTTTAACACCTAAATACTTCTGTCCAATATGCTTTTGAATCATCTCTCCTTTATAGCCTATAACAATTATCAGCTCGTCAAATATGTTTCCAAATTGTTCTAGATTATGCTCAACAATTGTCTTATTTAAGATTTTTAGCAATGGCTTAGGTCTTGTTAAAGTTAGTGGGTAACATCTTTTACCTATTCCTGCTGCTAGCATTACTGCTTTCATTTTTTCACCTGGTCTGCTTGGACTGCACTAATAGGTATTGCGTGAAGAGACTTACAAACTGTACACTCAACAATTGCATCTTTATAAAAAATGTTGTTTGTTTTTACAAAGTTGGTATGCTTCTTACACTGTTCACAATACATTTCCAATAATATCACCCTAAAGAACTTTTGATCTCTTTTACTATTCTATTAGCAATACTAGTAATTTCTTTTTTGTCTTTTCCCTCAACCATTATCCTTGCAAGATTTTCTGTACCAGAATATCTTACTAAAACCCTACCTTTTCTATCATCATTCAACTTACCTTCTGCATCCTTGATTACTTTATAAATATTAGGAATCTTCTTAAACTCTTTTTTTTCTCTAACCTTTACATTCATAAGAATCTGTGGATATTTATTAAAATATGAGAGTTCTGATAATTTTTTATTTTTTTTTTTCATGATACTTAAAATTTGTAGCCCAGAGATTATACCATCGCCCGTGGGGTTATAGTCTATAAATATTATGTGTCCAGCTTGCTCTCCTCCTAAGTTTAAGTTATTTTCAAGCATCATATCTACTACGTATCTGTCTCCAACAGGTACTCTGATAATTCTAATCCCGTTCTTATTTAGCTCTTCTTCTACTCCAAGATTACTCATAACTGTAGTAACAATAGTGTTATTTTTTAGAACTCCTCTATTTTTCATATCTATGGCACAAATGGTTAGTATATCGTCTCCATCTAAGATCTTACCATTCTCATCACACATCGTTATTCTATCTGCGTCCCCATCTAAAGCAATGCCTGCGTCTGCTTTATTCTTTCTAACTGATTCACAAAGTTTGTCAGTTTGTAGTGCACCACAATTAAGATTGATATTTAGACCGTTAGGATTATCATTTAATACTATAACCTTTGCCCTTAGCTCTTTAAAAACTATAGGAGCTACTGCATATCCTGCCCCATTTGCACAGTCAAGAACTATTTTTAGACCATCGAGTCTATTATTTACAGATCCTTTTGCAAGATCTATATATCTTGATCTAGCATCATCAATTCTATAAGCTTTCCCTAAATGTTTTCCTGAAATGTGAGTGGAATTTGTCTTTCTAGAAAAGATAATTCTCTCAATTTCAAACTCAGTCTTATCTTTTATTTTAATACCATTTTTTGAGAAAAATTTAATTCCATTGTCTTCTGCTGGATTATGAGAAGCTGAAATTACTATACCAGCATTAGCTTTAAACTCTCTTGTTAAATAGGAAATCGCAGGTGTTGGCATTGGTCCTACCAAAAGTACATCTACTCCCATAGAGCATATCCCTGAGGTTAATGCTGTTTCTAAAATATAGCCAGAGATTCTGGTGTCTTTGCCTATAAGTATTTTGGCCCTTTTATCGTTTTTACTTATACTACTTGAAAATACCACAGCAGTTGCCTTTCCAAGCTTTAAGGCTATTTCTGGTGTTATTGGATACTTATTTGCAAGTCCTCTTATGCCATCTGTCCCAAAAAGTTTCTTTTTCATGGTATAATAAGAAAAATTAGAAAAAGTTATATATAAGTATTACTAAAGTTATTGTAATACTACTAAAATTATATTTTTAACAGTTTAAAGTAGGAGGATGGTAATTATGTATGTTATATCAAAGAAAAAAGAAAAATTAATTTCATTATCTGCCAAAGAGCTTAATTACATACAAATTAAGCCATTAACGTCTGAATTGGCTAATAAGATTTTGATGGAGCTTGCCAAGGTCCCTTCTTATCCAATGGAGCTTGCCAAAAAGCTTAATGTGCATGAGCAAAAAATATATTACCATATAAGGAAACTTGAAAAGGAAAGAGTAATACACGTTACTAAGACTGATAGCGTCCATGGCGCTATGGCAAATTTTTATGCTCTTGTAGAGCCTTCTTTTGTTATCAAATATACTGATTTTCAGGAATCACAAAAAATAGGAATAGATATGGAAGAGCAGACATCCTATACTATACTTGACCCTTTTATTGAAAATGGGCAGTTAAATGCAGTTATAATAGTTGGAAGCCCAGATCCCCACGGTCCTGAAAAAGCAAGGAGCAGAGATGGTTACTATGGTATTGACTTTGCCCTTTTTTTAGGATCTTTTCTCAATGGCATATCTATCCTAAATGTCAAATTAGACACTGAATCTAGAACTGAGCATTTGCAGAATAACATAATTCTCCTTGGAGGCCCAGTAGTTAATAGCGTTACTGCCTCTATAAACCAAAAGATGCCAATTAGGTTTAACAAGGAAAACAATTGGTCTATTTATTCAACTATTTCAAATAAAGAATACCATTCAGATGAAGTGGGCATTATAGTAAAGATGAAAAATCCTTTTAATAAGAAGAGGTTTGCTTTGGTAGTGGCTGGAAAGCGGCATGCAGGAACTAGAGCTGTAATGATTGCTTTTATTAAACATTTTAAAGAAATTGCTAAAGGAAATAAATTCAATGATAAAGTTTTTGCCAAGATTGTTGAAGGTGTTGATCTAGACTCTGATGGGATTGTGGATGAAGTTGAAATACTTGAATAAACTATGAAATCACATAACTATAGAAGTTTGCAAAAGAATACTCCAAACTTGAGATTAAAGATACATTCTATTTAGGATAAAGGGATATCCCAAAATTGATTAATAAATATATAAAAGGGAATTTTATGATTATTATTGCACAGAAAAAGATTACAGTGATGTATTTTCTGGGACTAGTTTTCTGGTTTTCAATTATTAAAACTTCGTAAGCCTTTAGCAACAGGAAAGAACCTTTTAAATGGTATTCTGAAACTAAGTATCCACACTTTGCCACCTATATTTTGAAGAAAGGATTTGAGTAAAGTTGTTATAATATTATTTATCAGGAAATGTTAATTATGCAAGAAACTTATTTACTTTTCTTAATATTATTTTCCATGCTTTTTTTGTAAGCCGTTTGCTAGTATCAATCTTCAATATTTTATGTCTCTGCCCTAAGGCTTCATTATAACAGACTTCAAAAATCTCTGCATCGATATTCTCTCTGATTTTTTTATTATTATAGCCTCTTTTTTCAAGTATTTTTTTAAGCTTTTTAATGTCACAAGCAAGGACAAGGCAGATATCAACAAGATTTTTAGGAAGGTAATGTGATAGATGGGTGTCAAATATTATTCCTTTTTTATTTTTACCTTTATATTTTTTGTAGAGTTTTTTAAACTCAGAAATCATTTTATTAACATCTACTATCTTGGTTTTCCTAGATTTATCGTAACCAGAATAAATGTCCCTGCCAAGTTTTGATATGGCAATATATGAGTAGCCTACTTCCTTAGAGAGTATTTTGCTTATATAAGTTTTCCCGGTTCCAGTTGACCCGGTAACTGCTATAACCTTCATCCTAAACCTCATAAATTGACCGCATATTCATTAATCTAATCTTTCTACTATAAACATCTTTTCCATGAGATGTTTATTTTTGAATTTGATATATCTTTCGTACACCTTTCATATGTAAATATTTATAAATCTTTGACAATTACTTAATTAATACTAGAAATAAAGAATTATTTGGATTATAAAGTATGCAATGTGACATTTGTGGGCTAAAAGACCAGCAATATTTGACAATAATAGAAGGTAGTACATTAAATGTATGTAAAGAATGTGTTAAATTTGGAAAAGTTATAAAAAGTGTTGAGGTGTTAGGAAAAAATAACACTCAGAAATCAGATTTTAGAGGTAAAATAGAAATAATAGAATCTGTAGTATCAGATTTCTCGATCTTAGTTAGGAGAAAAAGAGAGTCTATGAAACAGGATCATAAAGATTTTGCATCAAAGTTAGGTATAAAAGTGTCTATACTGCATAATATTGAGACTGGGCAATTTATTCCAGATATTAGTACCGTAAAAAAAATGGAAAAAATATTAAATCTGAGACTCACAGAATCTAGTGCTGATAAAGAAGAACTCATAACCAACAAAAGTTCAAAAGGGATGACAATTGGAGATTATATTAAAATAAATAGGAACTAACATATTAAAATTTTTATAAGTCTTCTAAGTATGATTTTCTTTTCCGTATAATATATCTCCTCCTATATAAGAAAAATGCTATTATCAATGCTAAAATTAATAATAAAATAGCAAAGGATGTAGATTTACCTTTAAATCTTTGAATAAAGACAAAAGCTCCAGTAATTTGATCTAATTGCGGCTCTTCCTTTGTCTCGTTAAGAAGTACTTCACATAGTTCACAGATGCCACCACAGTCAATACCTTCTTCTTCCTGATTTTTTATGCCATCAGAGCAACTTTCTTCTACTTCTTTTGATACAATTGCGCAGTTTTCAACAGTAGCTGGCTTGTACAAGTCATATTTACATTGTGTCTGGCTTCTAATTACATTATCTGACTCTACTAAAGTGCACTGCCTTTCCCTTTTACCATTTATACATTCTCCCCAGCCTTGGCAATTCCATTCAAGATTGCAGGGAGATCCAAAAAAGACTGTTCCGCCAGTTCCGCTATTACCAGTATCTCCTCCTATAGAGGCAGTAGCAACTGGTGCAGTGGTACCAATAACAGATATTATTATCCATCCAGTTGATGTATCAGAAGAGTCAGAGGCATTGATGCTTATGCTATAATTATCTAAGGCATTAGGGGTCCAGTTTATTAATCCAGTAGAAGAGATATTAAAGTCGCTTGAGTTATCTGTAAAAGTAATTAAATCATTATCACTATCTGTTGCATTTATATCATATATCAAGGTATTGCCTAATTCAACTGTTTGATTTTGAAGTGCAGGAATAAAATAGGGTAAAGAGTTTGTAATTAGGATAGTTGTGCTGTTGCTAAAATTGCCAAATACAGTGCTATCAGATCCTCTGGCTGAGAAAAGCCATGCTTCAGTTTTACTTGTATTTCCAGAACCTATATGAGTCATGTTTGCCAAATCTGTAATTTCTGTATTATTTCTATACCATCTAATTTCTATATTTCCTTGAGCATCTCCATCAACATCAAAGAAGGTAAAATTTGCTGTCAGACTGCCATTTGTTCTGTTATTACTATCAGAAGAATTTATTACTAGACTTCTTATTTCAGGTGCATCATTGATGGCAGTTATATTAAGGGTGATATTATTAGAGATATTACCATCTCCAAAGTTGTCATTGGATATAAAGAAGATGTTCCTTATACCATTAAAATTTAAATCTGGAGTTAGGGTTACTATTCCTGTTGTTTGGTTTATACTTACAGTGATGTTATGAATAAAAGAGCTAGAGAAGCTAAAATTAAAAATCAATGGATCAGAATCTGGATCAGTAAAATTACCACTGATGTTAATGACGAGAAAGCTATCTTCATTAAATGTAAGATTAGGAATTGTACCTACAAACTGTGGATTTCTATTAGCAATAGTAAAGGACTGCAATATTGTTTCATTTCTGTTTCCATTAGCATCAATAGAGTAAAATATAAAGCCAATGGTCTTTAGTGTCTCATTTATAAGACTTGATCCTATGCTTATGTTATATATATCATTTCCAAAACTTCCTGCTGTATAATTAGCCCATGCTCCTGTAGCATTATGGGAAACATTTACTACACTAATTCCTCCATAGTCAATCCATGTAGAATTTAAAGAAACGTTATCATTTTTAAATATCTGAAAGGGAATATTAATATTAAAATATCTTGGAGCGCTTGTATCTACTGTAAAGAGTTTTAATCCTAAAGAACTATTAGTCCAAACTAAGTCTAATTGACTGTTATTGTTTATATCCACTGGAATAGGTGCCTGAGTACCTAAGCCATTAATGTCGAAAATCCTATAGCCGCTAAGATTATAGATTCCTTCATAGGTGATAAATTCTATTTTGCTGTCATTGTTCATGTCTGCTCCTATTATAGTTTTACCTATTGTGTCTACCGAATCTTGGAATCCAGCTGGATTAGTATTAACTCTGGTTGCTGTTGCATTGTAGCAGTAAGTTCTCATAGAGATGCCCGCTCCATTATCATAACTATGAAAAAGAACATCTAATTGTCCATTATTATCACAGTCTGTTATAATCGGGGTATGGCTAACTAATTCATTGACAGCTCCTACTATACTACCTCCACTAAACTGTGCTTTTTCTGTATTATTCTCGAAAATGGTTAATAAAAAGGCATTCGCATCTATTCCAAGGATAATAACATCAATAGGCCCAGAATCAACCTGCGCAAATACTGGCTGACCT
This sequence comes from uncultured Methanosarcinales archaeon, assembly GCA_964491335.1. Lineage (GTDB taxonomy): Archaea > Nanobdellota > Nanobdellia > Woesearchaeales > JACPIF01 > JACPIF01. The sequence continues at coordinate 10,823 of CAZBGH010000032.1, forward strand.
ATTCTTTGGAAGAATGCTGGATCAGTATTGCCCCTTCCTTCAATAACTTTATCCTGCAGATCAAATATAAAGAAATAGCTCGTGCTGTTATAAAATACAGCTTCTAATTTTCCATCATTATCGTAATCTGCAATTGAAGGGATGCTTTCGTTAATATCATTTCCGCTGGAGCTTCCTATACATTCCATATTTCTAGAACTCATATTTACTAAACACACATTATCTCTATTGTCCTTAAATACACATGTTTTAGTTCCATTTACTGTTGCACATTTTATTCCTGCATTTGTAACGTTATTTCTTATTGTTAAATTAAACTCCTTTGAAAAATTAAAGTTTGTGTAGTTATAAACTAAAAACTGAAGTGAATTACTTACATTATAATTAAAGATAATTTCTAATGCACTATCATCATCTGCGTTAAAAATGGTTGGCTGCCCTAGCAGATTACCTCCTAAATCAGTAGAATTAATTGAAAATAAATCCTTATCTAAAATAAATAATTTAGTGTTATTAAAAATGATAATTTCTGTATGGTTATCTGCTTCAAGATCTGTAACTAATGGCTGGAAATTCATCCCTAGGCTCCTATTTAATATAGAAATCTGAGTGTTATTAAAATAGCCTGTCCCTGAGACTACTCCACTGCTATTTAAATGAAATTGAAACTGCGGCCAAGAAGAAATCCCAAAGCTAGCTATTGAATATATGCTTAATCCTATTATTAAGATAAGTAAAATTTTAAATTTAGTCTCTGCGATCATAAAAGACATTACTAGGAGGTCTTATTTAAATATTACTTCAAGCCACTTCAAGCCTTTACTATTTATTTATTGGACATTAAATCTTAAGGTTCCTAAAACTGTATGGCCTGCTGATTCTCCTTCGACTCTGTTGAAAGAGAAAGTAAAGTTTGCTTTTATAGGACCTGGGGGTAATGTTGAACTACATGTCCTATAGTAAGTTCCTTTTTGATCATTATTTAAAGTTGTCCCATCATCTGAAAAAAATGCAAAATTTCCTCTGCAAACTGGAACCCTGACATACACATCTTTCATATCAAAACCCATAGAATTCATGATAACCAATCTTAGCTCATTTATACCTTTATCATACGTGAAGTCTAGGCACGCAAGGCCTGGCTGCAAAGTACATGCGTCTGGCAAATATCTACTTGGGTTTAACACTCCGAAATATGCTAAAGCTCCGATCGCTATGAGAACTATCATAATAGCCCATGCATAGCTCATTACAAACTCCATAGCTGCCTGAGCCTTATTCATAGAAGTATAAATATTAATTCCAATATATAAAAGCTTTATTATAAACTATGGCACCGTTCAAAATGTAGGTTAGCATCAATTCCAACGAAGTTGGTGCCGAACT
>CAZBGH010000033.1:0-12061 GCA_964491335.1 uncultured Methanosarcinales archaeon
CCTGGGATCCTGCTGCACTATTGCTTGATCCATTGAAAGAGAGTGCTTGCAGGGCAGCTATTGAAAAGACTAGAGTATCTTATGAAAAACCTGAAGAGTTTCAAAAAGATCTTGAAGCTAAGGATCTTGTGTGCGGCAGTGTGTATGAGCAGTTATTTAGGACAGTAAGGGATTTCAGTTTATGCACTGATAAAAAGAGTGAGAATACTAAGGAAATAAACGTTGGAGGAGACTGGTTTGTAATTGAAAAGTTTGAGGGTGATAAGAACGAACTAGATGCTACAGTTAAAGAAATGGATAGAACAAGGGGAAAATATCCAACTATTAGAGACACTTCTGGGAAAGTAATCCAACACAAGCCAGTAGATGATAATTATATAAGGGCATATGGAGGTAATATTCTTTATACTGGACAGGAAATAGTTTATCAAGAGTCTGATAAAGCAGGAGTCCCAATAGTTAAGACTGGAAGAATTGTTCCTATTGAGCCAATCTATGTGCCTAACGAATGCTGCACTAAAGGGTACAGTGATATAAGATGCAACCCAACATATGCTAAAGTGTCTAGCAGCAATCAATATGCTATGGGGTTATGTATTAATGAACAAGAGAAAAATGTGATTTGTGATAGTGAGAAATGCAGTGTTGAATGTGCAGGAAGACAAGATAGAGCTGATTGTGAAAGAGGATGTAGAGAGAAAGCTAAAAGTTGCGTAGATCGATGTAACAAGCAATCAGAAAGATTTCAGGTTAGGCAGAAGGTTCCAAAAGCTGTTATTGATGTTTTCTGTTTAGGCAATCAAGGTAAGGATTATGTTATTGATCCTACTAGTGATATTATAAGCTCTGTACAGGCTGGATGTATGACTGGGACACTTGCTTATCTGAATAAATACAGTACAATTCTTAAGGCAATGAGGGGATGTTTCCAAGCAATTCTGCAAACAGGAGATGGCAGCGCTGGATTATGCAGGGAATTAATAAGCATCTATGTCTGTGATTTAATATACTATGCAATAAGCTGCATAAAAGAAAGACTAGGCTCTGGCTCTGGTACTATTGCGCAAGAAGGCTTAGGAGGATTCATAAAATTTGTCACTAGTGCTTCATCAGAGGTGCAGCAGGGTATACAAAGCAGATATGGGGCCAGTGGCATTTATAGGGCACTATTTGTTGAAAGAAGTTTAATACATTCTGCTTGCATATTTGCCTTTACTGGAGATTGGGATGTATCTTTTAATAATATAATACAGCAAATTACAACAGTACCTATTGAGCCAACAATAGCTATTGCCCCAGCTACAAGAAGATTTATGAGTTATGATACTACTACTGGTCTTGTGACTCATGTTTATAATGTTGGAGCTTTTATTGTCCCAGGATCTGATAATTTTAGGTATAGGATTGAGCTTGTCTGCTCTAACACTAATGATTGTGACCCAAATTATTTTGAGAACGGTGTATGTGATTGTGCAAGAACTGGTGCAGAGAAGCTTTTCGTTGTACAACTAGGAAATGGGTTGTTAAGGTTTGGGCAAACTTTGAATGATGCAAAATTTATTCCAATAAGCTCATCACCACCAAACCCTCAAGCAGGTGTTAGATATAATAAAGTGAGAGTGACTTATTCTTATAGAGATAATAAAGGAGAGGCAGCAAATAAGGTTAAGGAATTTGAAGTGAGCCATATAGGAGGGCAACCACCAGTAAGCTGTAAGTTTGATATTGGAAGCTTAAGCTATAGATGCGCATTTGACATTGGAGGTCTTGGAACTGGGTGTATAATATCTGAACCTGAGATTTATATGGATAATAAGTTAGTTGCAAGTAATACTGTCCAGAAGAATAAGCCAGTTTCGCTACAAGCTGATGTGCAGAAAAATAGTCCAGATAGGACAAGGCCTGTAACATATTTTGCACAGATAGAGCTTACAAAAGATTTAGGTTTTGTTCCTTCAGTTCCTCCTGAGGTTAGAAGCATTACCCAAGAAGACAGGAGTACTGTGAAATTTGATTTACGCTCAAAAATTGATAATTTGCTAAGAACTAGCCCAGCAATAGTGTATTGTCAAATAACTGAAGGTGGTGGTTTCATAGATGGTACTCCTACAGGATGCCAAGTAAGAGATGTAAAAATTATTTGGGATGGAAATATACTTGAATATCAACGTGGAATATACACAGGTACTTTCCAGCCATCTACTACTGCTAAAACCCAGTGTAGTAAACATACTCTAGGAACATCTTATAATTGTGATGGTATAATACTTAATATAAAGCCTTCAAGTAGTCCAGGTGAGGCAATAATACAAGGAAAGGCTACAAGCTTTAATCCTTTTACAAGCCAGCCTGCCACAGAAATAAAGTATAAATTAACACTTCACCTGCCAGATGAACAGAATAAGAACATAAAGTCAAATAATATTGCTGTTTGCGGTGGAGAGCTTCAAGAGAAGCAAGGAACAATAACAGTGGAAGAGAGTACTGCTGTAAGTAGTGATGTGGCTGGTCTTCCAGAATGTAGATCAGTGCCAGGACCCCCTTATACTACTCTTTGTAACTGTGGTAATAGCAAATGCGGACTAGCTGGTCAGAGTTGTTGTAGCAATGTTTGCGTAGATAAACCTTGTGATATATTTGGAAAAATAAAGGTGAAAGTACTACCTTTGGATCCTTTACAGAGTATTTTTAAGTTAGCTGAAGACAACACCTTTAAAATTAAAGCTGAGATAGAGCAAGATGACGCAGTAAAAGAAGTAACATATAGCATTGTTGGAACAACAGCTCAAGGCAAGATGCAAAAATCAACTAGCGGACTATGGGAATCTGGAGAGATAAACTCAAAAGACATTCCAAAAGGGAGTTATAGAGTTGTAGTAACTGCTAATGATAAATTAGGAAATGTTAAACAACCAGAGAATGTAGCATTATTAGGCATAAGTGATGAGCCATGTGACTCAGGAAATGGTTGGTGTGTCATTGACAGCACTAATTGTGGTGATTATTTGGGATATGAAGAAGTAACGTCAAGCCCTTGCCCAACAAATACGCGGTGTTGTAAAATAAAGATTTAGTAAGAAATAGTTGTTGTAAAAAGATTTTTGGAAGATTATGGAAAAGCATGAAAAAAAAGAAATTAACTGAAAGGACTAAAAGGAAATTAATTTCTAGAGGGGAGTTTAAATTTGACTTTAAGGCATTTTCATTAATTTTATTGCTAGAGCTGTGTTTTTTAGCGACTTTTGGTTTAGCTGCCTTTCAATTGCTAAATAGGGTTGCTGAAGACTCATTATTTGTCTCAGACATGATTAAACAGAAAAGTGTAGAACTACAGCAAACAGGACAACTTTTTACAAGAGATGATATTTTTAAGTCGCTTACCTCAAATGAGGAGTTTATTAGGGCTTACAGTAATATCTTTAATAACTTTATATTAATTATAATCACTTTTATTATACTCTACTTAGCGTTCCAATCTGCAACATGGTGGATTTCTGATAGGAAAAGATTAGATTTTTGGAGATATTTTTATAGGTTTAGCCTGATTAGCCTAATATGGTTTTTCATAATTTTAGTAATATCATTCATTTACTTAAATGCTGTTAGTAATATATATTCATTATTTATACCTGGAATATTAAGAGCAGTATATACAATTTTATTTATTGTTAGTATCTTTTTCTTGTCATATTTCTTAGTGCTGTGCTATTACTTTATTAAAGAAAAGAGCCTGAAGGAGACAATAAAAAAGACTTTTTTAGTTGGAGTTATAAAATTCAATAGAACTTTTTGGAAATTTTTACTTTTAGGTTTTGGAAAGATTGGCTTATTTGTTTTAGTGCTTGTAATTTATACATTGAGCTATAATATTTTACTAATATTGATTTTATTTGCTCTATTAATTGTGCCTTACATAGCATGGGCTAAGATCAAGATAGTAAGGATGTTGGATAATATCTAAATTGGACAGTTAAAAGCAACGCAGATAAACGAAGTAGTGTAGGGGGAGTATAAGGAGAATAATTATAATGGTACTTCAAGTTCTATCCTATTATTGCCTTCTGCCCTCATTGTAATTTGTTCGCCTTTGGACAGATTGTAAAGATTTACAACTTCTTTTGGTATTCTGACAATAAGGCTTTTTCCTAACTCCCCTACTTTAACAGACAGTCCTCTTTTTAACTTACTGAGTAAAAGCATTTTTTGTGCGTCTTTTGGATGAAGGACAGTATCCTTACATTTAATACATTCCCATCCTCGCACATTTATACTTTCAACTACCAAATTCCTTTTTTTCATTAAAGAACTGCATTTAGTGCATTTATGCACAGCGTCCCATAAATCCCTTTTCATTTTCCTTTCCTCCTTTCTTTTTTATACGTGCTTTTCCCAAAATGAATCAACCTAAATACCTTTTCTACATACCCATCAGGATACGTCACTTCTGTTTGTGCTAACACAACCTTATATTCTTTGTTTCCTTTCTTCCAACATTTCTCGATAATATTTTTACTCCTTTTAGATGCGCTACAATCATAGCCTTCTTCCAATACCTTTAAAACATCATACAAATCTTTACCTTCTTTCACCAGTTCTCTGCTTGCACTCAGAGTTGGCTCTATTCTCATTCCATTGTATGTTATATCCAGTGTTATCACCTCTTAATATCTCTTGAGATATCTTTAGAGATATTCTAAAATATAAATTTTTCTGTTTTTATGTTTGTATATTGGGAAAATTGAACTGTAAAAGCAAGACAGATAAAGGAAGTAGTAGAGATACAAAAGAGAGCATAGCTATATTATCTAATCCATCCATATACTGGATGCTCTAGTTGCATGAGTGTAAAGTATAGGCGGACTTGTAAACCAACTGCTGATTTTCTGGAGTGTTGTGCCTTATATAGCATGGGCTAAATTGCTTATTGTAAGAATTTTAGACCATATTTATGATTAATGATAATTTACTACTTTAGATTCTCCAATTTTAGTTGGCAATTGAGGATAGAGATACGTCAATGGATTACTGATTGGAACTAAATAAGGGGTTGTATAGTTACTAAGTGGCATTGTCCCTATACCTAATCTTCCATATCCTATATTTGCTTTTTCGTACATTCCTCTAATTGTATCATTAAAAAATTGGCTGCAAATTAGGATTATAACCATGTCTAAATGTATCAGGCAAACTACCAGAAGGGCGATAAACATCCATAGCAAGAAAAACTGCATTATCAAGATAAGTCTTTACTATAGGGATTGATTGATAAATTATTGGTGGCATTGTTGGCCACCCAGTAACTACTTGTTCTACCATAAAAATAAATAATAAGTGCAGATTTAAATTAATTATCAAACTCTAGAAAATAAGTTTGCTATTTTGTTGTCAGAATAATTTTTATGTAAGATTTTTGTCTAAATGATTATGCAGCTCTTTTATCTAGTTTTTGTTCTATTCCAGAATTTTCTATTCTAGCATCTGGAGCTTTAGTAGGTTCTTGTAAGTTAATTAACTCGTAACTATAATTTGTATCTGGTTCTTTTATTTTTTCAATTTTTGCATAACCAAATTTAATAGCCTCTTCTAACATTCTGTCTATTGTTCTTGTAGAAACTTTAAGGTACCTTGCTGCCTGTACTTTTGGCTTAGTTAAAGTTCTTGTATATTTTCCTTCTGCCATTCTCTTAACAACACTTGCAACATACAAGGCTCTAAACCTTTCTGTTGCATCTCTGAGGTTATAGTTACCAGTCTGTTTAGCCTCTTTTATTATCTTAGCTGCCATAGAACTTACTCTAATGCTTGGATTTATGTTTGGGTGCTCAAAAACATCTTTAGCATCTATAACTCTTGAATCGAGTGAAGTTTTCCAAGGAGTGTAATCTGCCAAATCTTGCGGGCTTAGTTCTCCTCGTGAAGCTGTTTCAGTGTAATAATGCCTCATAAATGGTTTAAGACCATTTTCTTCAACCTGTTTTTCTACATGTCTACTTTCATCAAGTAAAGAAGCAAGATTCCTATAACTTACAACTCTGCTATGACTTAAATACTCAATAGCAGATGCTATAAATTGCCTCTTAAATTCACTGATAGCCTGTGCATATGACTTTGGCTCAAAAGAGGCATGACTAGAATAATAACCACCTGTTTGAAGTGGGTTGTGAAGTGGTTTGCCTGTAAATCCTGAATATAGCTCTACAACCATTTTAATGGGAAGAATTAAAAGAAGTATTTTAATGTTGTGTGAGAATAGGTTTAGTGCTGACCTTCACCTTGATGGTCTCCTCCTCCCCTCTGCGCCTGAGTTTTATATCCTGCTCTCTGTAAAGGTTGAAGATTACCAGTAAGTAAATGCCCATATTCAGTTGCTAATTGTAGTGCATTCTTTGTAATATGGTAATGTGGATCATCATGCATAAATCCAGATTCCTTCATCTTTTGTTGCACATAAGGTGCCACTTCTCCATGATCTTCATGCTTGATTAAATCTCTACCAACATTAGCAATCCAAAATCTTGCATATCCACCAACAGTTTGTTGAGATATGTTTCTAAGACTATTTATTAATTCAACTTTTGATCTTCCTTTCAACTGATTAATAAACTGTGGATTTAGAGGATTTACAGGATTGCCTTGGTCATCAGCAACATAATGTGAGAAAAGCATTCCTTTCATTTCTCTAATTTTTTCTTTTGATGCACCTTGTGCTTCAGCTTCTCCTAGAGAGGTTTTAAACTTGCCCTTCATAACCTTTTCTAAGAAAGTATCAACATAAGTCTCTAGCATTTTTGCTAATATTCCTTCATCATTAACTTTAGTGTTGTCTCCTCGAACTTCTTTATCAAGAACTTTATAACTAAGTTCATACGCACCTGGAAATTCTTCTCTATTTGTGGGATTACCAAAAACGATATCATTAGCATGCTCTTGGACTATAGGAAGAAATTGATTATCAGTTTTATATAATTTCTCAAAAGTCCCTATTCTCTGCTTAAAATCTCCTATGTGTGCACTATGCTGAATTTCAACAGCAAGCTCATCCAATGTTTTTTGTCTTGCTTTTGCCATTGTTATATATTTTTATGCATGTTATTTTTATATTTTACGGTTATCAAGTCTAATAATACAATTTATACTGCAACAACTACTATATAAACCTTTCGTTATATTACTACTCTATAGTGAGGTACTTATACACTTAATAATCCTGAGTTTGATGTGCTGGATAAGTTTTGTGCACCATCTTTTTCCTACTTATTTTTCTATTTTTTTTTATAATTTGCAATTAGTGTGTATTTTGTATACCTTGTCCGCCTCATTAAATATCTTATCATTATTACTTAATATTTTGCAACACTTGTGCATTGCCATAAAATTTTATAATTTATATTATACTTTGCAAATATTTGCATACGGTTGCTAACTACGCAACATATTTGTCCGCTAGCGCAGTTTACAGCATGGATAAGCGGACCATTGGCACTCATGGAGCTCAGCTTCAGCTGAGCGACCACTATGCTAATTATTTTATTTAAAGTTTTGATATAGGAACTTTGTTCCTAAATCCATCACTACGTTCAGGATATCGAAACTAACGTTTCGGAACCACTATTCGTGGTAAGCGGACCTTGGTAAAGGCTCGTAGTTAGGGCCTCGTTAATGGTAATTAGTATATTTTTAGGTAGTAATGCAAATTATTGATTTTATTATGTTTAAGTTAAGGGTATCATAAAAACATAAACGAAAGTATTAAATAATACAGAACATTGTTTTTGAGTAGGTGAAGGATGGCTAATCATCTTAAATTAAATGAGGAAACAAAATCACTGATTAAATCTAGTTTGAACATAGAAGAGAAGATATTAAATCTAGGTTTAAGTAAATGGAAGAATAAGTTAAAAGAATTTGAAAAAGAGCATAAAATCCCTACTGAAAAGTTTATTAAAAAATTTAATGATGGACAGTTAGGTGATGATAAAAGATGGTTTGAGTGGGTATTTGCATACAAAGCTTACAATCATATTAAAGAGAAGCTTAACCTTATGAAAGGCATTGCCCTATGATTCATGATTATTTCTCTAAAGTACAGAAGAAGTTAGATGCATCTAGATGGATTATTATTGAGCAATCTGTAAATTTTGATTTTGTTTCTGAAGAGATGGGAATTATTACTGGCAAATTGGTTTTTATTGATAATTCCATTTTGGACTTTATGTAGTTAGTTAGTAAAAAAGAAGCTCAATACAGGTTTCAATTTATGGACAAAAATAAAGAAATAATTACTAGATGGGATTCTGCTCCTCACCATAAGGAAATACCTACTTTTCCGTACCATATGCACATAAAGAAGAGAGTAAAAGAAAGCAAAAAAGTAAATCTTGTTGATATATTAGACATTATTATACAGAAAGTTATTGAAGATCTAAACCTAGAACTATAAACATGACCTATACATAAATACTATATTTAAGGTTAGTTTCTTAAGGTTCATCAGACTATGAAGTTAAGGCAACTAATGCACATCATGGCTTTAAAATTAAGTTTGAGGCTCTTTTGCTAATCTTTTATTAAAAATTAAATTATGTTTAAGTTAAAGGTATCTAGAGTTCTTGGCGCTAATGCTATTTTTTTGTCTGAAAAAGAGAAGTGTTTAAAAATAAGAGAGAATTTGATGGATAATTATTTGAGGGGTAATTATGACTGATGATTATAAGAAAGAGAAAGAGCCAAAGGATGGATCTAAGGACGAAAAGTCTGCTTCTGAGAATGAAAGCCCTGAGTTTGCAATGCTGGATAAGCTTCCAAAAGATGCTCAGAAAAAGTTGAAGGCTATTAAGGCAACTCTTGAGAAGTTTCAGAAAGAGGTAGTAAAGAAGTTTGATAAATACATAGTAGCTGTTGCGCTTCTGCCACCACTTCAGCAGATGCAGAGCATGGGAATACAACTGCCAGAGAGCATTAATCCTATGCAACCGCAATACCAGGAAATGCCATCCAATATCAATATCCCATCGCCTCTTAATATGACAATGCCTCAGCATTCTTCTAGTTCTACTATTACCCCATTGAATATGCCAGTTACTAAGATTCCTTCAATTCCTCAACTGCCAACAGCAGGGATACCGATATCTCAATTGCCTCCAACATTACAAGGTGTAAGACCTATTACTGGGATGAGCCAAACTGGTATAAGCCAAGTTCCATCGCAGGCTTCTCAGACTCAAGTGGATACTAAGGATATTATTAATGCATTAGTGCTTGTTGATGATTCTGATAGCAAAAAGATGGCAAAGCACGAGCTTAAGAGAAAGCTAATTACTATAATTGAACAGATTGCAAAGGAAAATGATCCAAATCTTAAGCCTTATGTAATAATTCTTTCTGAGATATGGCAGAGTTGTTATGATGCAAAATATGATTTGTTGCAGCTAATATCAATATCTGCACCAGTGTATGACACTGGAATGCTTTCTGCAATTAAGATTGCAGAGATTCATAAAACTATGGTATTAAAGAAGTTTGAGAGATATATTGTAAGCTATGTGCTTGCAGGCTCTTTAATACAGGGGAGAGCTACAAAAGATTCTGACATAGATGTATGGGTTGTCATTGACGATACTGATGTTAAAAAGATGACTAGGGCAGAGTTAAAGGATAAGCTCAGAGCTATTATTATTGGAATGGGTATTGAAGCTGGAGAGTTAACTGCAATTAGAAATAAATTAAATATTCAGGTATATATACTAACAGACTTCTGGGATTCTTTAAAAGAGGCAAACCCAATAATATTCACACTTCTGAGAGATGGAGTGCCTTTCTATGATAGAGGCATATTCATGCCATGGAAACAACTATTAAAGATGGGTAAAATAAAGCCAAGTTATGAGGCAATTGATATATTCATGAGTTCTGGAGAGCAGATGATACAGAGAGTTGGATTTAAGCTTAGAGAGATAGGAATGGAGGATATATATTATGCAATATTAACCCCTTCACAGGCTGCTATAATGCTTTACGGACTTCCACCGCCAGCACCAAAAGAAACTCCAGAGGTATTAAGAGATATATTCGTTAAAAAGGAAAAGATGCTTGAAGAGGAATATGTTCAGATATTAGATAGGAACATACAAATTAGAAAGGAAATAGAGCATGGCACAAAGAAAGAGTTGTCTGGAAAAGATGTCGACCAGTTGATGAAAGATGCAGACAAGTTTTTGAAAAGGATCAAAAAACTATTTTCACAAATAGAATATGTGAAAGAGAAACAGGATACTATACATATATATGAAACTGTAATTACTATGATTAGAGATGTGCTTAAAATAGAAGGTATAGAAAGGGCAGCAGATATTGAGATTGTCAATATATTTGAGGAAGAATTAATATCTCAAGGAAAGGTTCCTGCAAGATATTTAAGAATACTTAATAACATAATTAAGGGTAAGAAGGATTATGATACAGGAAAACTGACAAAACATGAGGTTGAAAAACTTAAAAAAGAGAGTAGCGATATTATAAAATTTCTAGTTGAGTATATACAGAGGAAAAGAGGAAGAGAGATAGAGAGGGCAAAGATAAGAGTGAAGCATGGAAACAGATATGGCGAGGTTATTTTACTTGGAGAAGAAGCATATATCATACATGATATTGATCATGAAGAGAAAGAGCTTTCAAAAGCGAAAATAAAAGAGGATGGAAGCCTTGGAACTACGCAGAAAAGTAGTATTGAAGAGCTTGAACAGGCACTTGCTAAGATAAGTATACCACCTAAAGTATTTATCAAAGAGCCAATATTTGAAGATTTGAAAAGAATATTTGGCAAAGATGTGGAAGTATTGGTGAATTATTAAGATGATACGCCTGTGGCTGATGGCACTACCATTTATTATACGAACTTTTTTCTAACTGTTTTTAGATTTCAAAACATTTATATATGTGCAATCACATCTAACCACATAAGGTGATTGAAAATGCCAAATGTAACTTTAGCTATACCAGCAGACTTGCATGAGAAAATGAAGAAGCACTCTGAAATAAGATGGAGCGAAGTAGTTAGAAAATCAATTTCTGAGAAAATTGAAGATTTAGAGGTAATGGACAAACTAACAAAGAGGAGCAAGCTTACGCAGGCGGATGTAGATGAAATGGCCCACAAAATAAATAGAGATGTTTTTGAAGAATTAAACAAAAGATGAAAATTATACTGGAAGTAAACGTTATCTTGTCTGCTTTGACTCGTGATTCAACTACCAGAAAGATAATTTTGAATTCTGAGTTTGATTTTTACTTTCCAGAGCCTCCTCTACATAAAATCAGAAAGTACAAAGATTACATTCTGGAAAAATCTGGACTTTCAGAGGAAGAATACAATAAGTTAATGGCAACTTTGTTTAAGTACATCAAATTAGTACCAACAGAAGAAATAGAGAAAAACTGGAGTGAAGCAAAGAAAATAATGGAACATATTGATCCAGAAGATGTAGTTTTTATTGCAACTGCTTTAAGCATAAGCGATTCAGTTATATGGTCGGATGATAGGCATTTTGAGAGGCAAGATAAAATAAAGGTGTTGAAGACAGAGGATATGATTTAAATTTTCAATTTTGTTGCACTCTTTGCCACTTATTAACTCAATTTCTGTAATTGCTGAGAAATATATAATGTAATCTTCTTCTCTTAGTCTTTCAAAATATTCTATCGCTTTTTCAAAGCCTCTTAATAGATCTATAAAAAGATCTGTATCAAGAACAATAGTGTTCATAAACCCAGCCTTTTTGCCCTTCTTTCCCATTCTTTTCTTATGTCTCTTACATATTTAACAGAATCCTTTATGTCTGCATTCTTCCAGCTACCGAACGCTTTCTTGAAAATATCCTCGTCAAATTTTTTCAGTTTTATTTCTTTGTTTTCCATAGTTATAACTAGCTTGTCTCCTTCCAGAATTTTGGCTTGCCCTCTTATGTATCTAGATACTAGTAATTTCTGGTATTAAAATATTACTATTTTTAGGGCTCTGTAGAAAATCTCAATAAATCTAGCCCCTAAATTGTAGGCTATCAAC
>CAZBGH010000034.1:0-12051 GCA_964491335.1 uncultured Methanosarcinales archaeon
TTCCTAACTCTTTTTCAATCTCTTCTAATATAGCACAGAATTCCTTGTAGCTATTATTCTTTCCATTAGTTCTGGCGTGCAAATGTGCAAAATCAATGCATGGCTGTACATTTTCTAACTCTTGGCTTAATTTAATGCACTCCATCAAATTACCAAACTGTGATAGCTTACCTGCAATTTCTGGTCTAAGCTGTATTTTAATATCCTCTTGACTCAACTTTTTAAGAATCTCTTTTAAATTATCCTTCACATTTTGATATGCCTTCTCTTTATCTACTTTCATATAATAAGCCATATGATACGTTATGCTAAAAGCTCCAGCTAGCCAGGCAATTTTAGCTGCTTGCAATATCATTCTTTTTGAAGCCACAACTGTCCTTTGATTACCATTCAGATTGATATAATATTGCCCATGACAGCTTAATACTACATTATTCTTCTTAACAGCCTCTTTTACTTGAATTGCACTTTTATCATTAAGATTAACACTTCTGACAAATTCTAACTCCATAGCTGATAGGCCTAACCTCTTAACTTCTTCAATACCACCTGTAGTTCCATTTCCTTTTGCTGACAATGGTATTCCAGCTGTCCCAAACAGAAGTGAATTAAATTTCATTAAAAAGACAAGAAAATGTATTATGTTATAAAGATAGTGGTTATTAAATTTGCCTCTATTCCCATTCTGTGGAGCCTTGTGGTTTATCTATGAAGGTATAATCCTAATTCCCTTTTTCTCTGGGATTATTGCTACTTTTCCTTCTTCCTTTAGTCTGTATTTCTCAACAAGCTCTTTTGGAATTCGCAGACCTAAGCTAAGACCCCATTTTGATAATTTTACTTGGTATCTTTTCAATATCCTATATTTCTCCGCTATTTCATGCAGTTGCTTCATATCAACTATCTCTTCCCCACATTTCTTACATTTATAGTAAGAATATTCAACACCTTCTGGAGTTTTTGCTTTTAGCTCTTGCATTCTGCCACGACATTCCGCACATTTTTTCATTTCAGTCTCCCTCTTCTATAGTTATTATCTTTAATTCACATCCAATAATTTCACCAATACAAATTATATTCTTTTTTGAACCCTTATTGATAAATTTAACACCATGTTTTCCAAGTTTTTTTATCCTCCCTTTTAATAATGTCTGCTCAATCATGTCGGGGTGTATGCCTCGCTTTATAGCTTGTTCAAAAGCATGTCTTTTAATGGTCAAGTTGTATTTTGATATATCCATTAATATCAATTAATACTAATTGATAATTCTATTTATAAACCTTTCTCTAAAAAACTTTAATCAGATAGTTATTGACTATTCCCATTCTATTGTGGCTGGAGGTTTCCCAGTAAGATCATAAACAACACGTGAAATATGTGGAACTTCTCGTAGAATTCTAGATACCATTTCTTCTAATGCTTCCATAGGAATATTTTTCCCTGGATATGCTGGAATTCCAGTCATATAATTTTTCGTAAGTATTGTTCTAATTGCTATTGATCGATTCCCTATAATTCCAAAAGGAACTGGAAATGATACAACAGGGACCTGATCAAGTTTTCTCATTAAATCATATTTCAGTAAAATTTGAGTAACAATGTCATCTGCATCTCTTACTTGTGTGATTACATCTCTAGTTAGACGAGTACGTGTTATCTCAGTAACAGGCCCATGAATTGGCTCGCCAAAAGCATATACTATTCTATTCACATTACGATTAATTTTTGGAATCAAACTAGCAAGGAAGAAGAGAGTATCCCAATCTTGTTTACCTGATAAAGTTGCAAGATAACTGTAGCTCCTATCATCACCTTGGACCCCAACAGTCTTAATAGGAAGTAATGTTGCAAATATACCCTCTACAGTTTTTAATCGAGCTTCCAGCTCACTGTCAAATGAAGTTCTAACAAAGTCTTTAAAGGTCTCAGGAGATTTTTCATAATTAGTTAAGTACCAAAGTCTTTGATTGGTTGGATTAAAACTTTCATCTATAAATGATTCTTCAGTACAAAGCACTCGAATAGCCAATCCTGGACCAGGAAAAGGATGCCGCCATATTATTTCAGGTGGCAGATAAAGCATTTCTCCAAGTTCTCTTACTTCATCTTTATGCAGTTCTTTTAAAGGTTCAATAACCTTTCCCTTTTCAATTAAATCCTGAACTAGCCCACTTCGGTTATGATGCGTCTTAATTTTTTTTGCTTTTTTGCTTGCAGAAGCGCTTTCAATATCGTCTGGCCGTGTTGTACCCAGAGCCACTTTCAGACTCTTCAAGTCTAAACCTTTTTCTCTAGCTACTTCATCTGTAACAACAACAAGCATATCTCCTATGATATTTCTTTTGTCTTCTGGATCAATTACTTGGTTGAGAGGTAACGTGATTCTTCCATTAATAGAAGTAGTAGCGCCATAAAATCTATCTGTAGCATCAATAACAATTGCATCTATACCAGCATTCCTTAAAGCAGCTTCAACATGTATGCTCTCTCCTTTACGCATATACCCATGGTTAAAATGTAAAGCAGTAACTCGCTTTTCTCCAAGTGCTTGTTTAACAAGTACAGCAGCTACTGTTGAATCTACTCCTCCACTTACTTGTACAAGTACATGATCATCACCCGCAGCTTTTCTAATGTAATCCAGTGACCTTTCTAATTTATTCCAAGGAGTATAAAGACGTCTAAAGCCAGCTATATCAAGAAAATTAGATATAATAATAGGACCCTTAGGAGTTCTTTCTGTTTCAGGATGAAACTGTACACCATACTGAGCAAGTGCTTCATTTTCTATAGCTGCCACGAGAGTTCCAGAATAAGCAGTTACACGAAATCCTGGAGCAATTAGTCCTATACTATCACCATGTGTAAGCAGCACAGGTTCTTGCTCGTGTAACCCTCTAAAAAGGTGAGAATCATGATAAACTATTTTAATTGGAGCATCATCATCTTCACGTATCTCCTTTCGCTCAACAGTGCCTCCATGCTTTTGATTCATGAGTTGTATACCATAGCATATTCCAAGAACTGGTTTTCCTTCTCCAAATATATCAGTGTAGGGAACTGGATCGTCAATCACACTGCCTCCACTTCCAGAAATAATGTATGCTCTATAGGGCCTAAGTTGTTCAATTGGTGCATCTAAAGGCACTATATCAGATTCCACTCCCAGAAGACGAACTTGCCTATCAATAAGCTTACTATATTGAGCACCAGCATCTAGAATGGCAAGCTTTTCTGCTATATCTCCCATACAGCTTTTTTTCAAAGAAGTTCTATTAATATTTTTTGATAATAAACATTTATGTCAATAACTTACTTTCCTCATTAATTACCTTATTAACAGCTTTCTCAATATCAATTTTATTCATATCTGCCAGTTTAAAAGTCTGCATAATAATATCACAGATTGCATTCTCAACCTTTTCCTTATTGTATTTTTCCTTTCTTGATTTTTTATTAACATACTCTCTCGCAAGCTCACCAATCTCTTCTATTAGATGAATAAAAGTTAATTCTTCACTTGATTTAACATTCCTCTTTTTATCCCACTTAGAAACAAAATCCACTATTTTCTTTTGGAACTCTTTGACTTCCATTTAAATAGAACGAGTTTGAGTCTATAAATTTAATCTTGAGACTAAATCCTGCATAAGTTTTCTTCCATTTCTTAGCGTTGCTTCTCTAGGTTGTGTTTGTGGTACACGCACTGCTCCTGAAAAAATCGTATATGTTTCATCTCTAATTATAGGATGTTGCACTTCTCTTATGTTTAAATCTGGTGCTACTCTTCTGAGATCAGCATCTCCTTCTATTTTTATAGCATATAATTCATTGCCTTTCTCTATCTGCAGTATATCTTCATATTTTCGCTCCAAAGCTGGTTTATCAGAAGGATAAAATCTAAAAGCTACCCAACGAATATCAGTTTCTGTTCCTTCAACTTCTAGAGATAGTTTTCTTGTAGTCATAGTTGACATATTATTTTCTACTGTACCTATTTCCCTACCATTTTTGTATAGAAAACCCATTAACTTATCAGCATCCTTTATAGGATCATAACTTAAAGCTTTATTTGCTAAATAAACTCCTGTTCCAAGCGCTCCAACTGCTGAAGTTACCAAAAATCCTCTTCGATTCATTAATACCATTTCATATCACTTTAATTAACTAGAGGGTAGTAACATTTATATTTAAATCTTTCGGTTTTTGATTTTAAGATCTTAAAATTGAGGCGATTACTATAATTTGCATACGGTTGCGAACTACGCAACATATTTGTCCGCTAGTGCACATTACATAGCTGATTAGCGGACCTTTGGCAAAGCCTCGCATTTATTTACAGAACCGCAGTTCTGTACTTGCTAATTAGGCTCGTATGCGAATTATTTAATTTAAAGTTTTTGATAGGCGGACTAATCGCACACTCATGGGGATAGTATACTAATTATAGTTATTATTTTTAATTTTGGAGACTCATCATACAAATTTTATTAAGATTTAAATTAAGGTTAAGTTAAGGGTATATATTAAAAATCATTTCTATATCAATATTATTACTTCTCTACGCTATAGCCCCTCAACAACTCCGTAATTAATCTAACCCCAAACCCAGTAGCTCCTTTTGAATTAACACCCTTCTCTTGAGTAGAAAATGTTGGGATTGCAATATCAATATGGCACCATGGAATATTATCTTTAACAAAATTCTTCAAGAAAATTCCTCCAATAATACTACCAGCATCTGTAGCATCTGTTACATTCTTTATATCTGCAATATCACTTTTCAAAGCCTCTCCATATTCCTCCCATAGAGGAAATTCCCAGACTCTCTCTAGACTTTTCTCACTAGCCCTTTTAATTCTCTCGATTAATTCTTTATTATTTCCCATAATTGGAACTGCAAAATTGCCTATTGCAATTAATGCTGCTCCTGTTAAAGTTGCTAAATCAACAATAACCTTAGGCTTTTTCTCACAAGCATATGCTAAAGCATCTGCTAATATCAGTCTGCCCTCAGCATCTGTGTTCCTAACCTCTACCATTAAGCCATTATAAGCTTTGTAAATATCATCTACTCTGTAAGATTCCCCACTTATCATGTTTTCAACTAAGGGAAAAATACCTACTAGGTTTAAAGGAAGTTTAAGCTTTGCTGCAGTTGCTAGTGCATGAAGTGTTATTACAGCTCCAGCTTTATCATCTTTCATATTCAGCATATAATTAGTTCCAAAGATAGATGTCTTAACACTATAACCTCCTGTATCAAAAACAACACCCTTGCCAGCTATAGCAATTGGTTTCTCATCTCTCTTGCCACCATTATACTCCAATACAACTAACTTTGGTTTATGGTAACTTCCTTTACCAACTGCAAGAATACAATTCATTCCCATCTTCTCAAGCTGTTTATGCTCAAAGACTGTGCATTTTAAACCATACTCTTTAGCTATTTTCTGTGCGTATTCTACCATATAATCTGTATGTGCAATGTTAGCAGGGATATTTACTATATCTCTGGTCATACTAACTCCCTGACTAACAATTGTTGCATAGCTCACAGCACCGCTAACTATTTTCTCATTTTCTTTTGTAACAATTAAGCTAACTCTTTCAATTGTACTTACCTCTTTCTCTTTTTCTTTGCTCTTAAAGCTAACATTCTTATAAAGAGCTAGATAAGAAGCAAAAGTCAATATTTTCCCTGTATCCTCTATCTTTTCCTGAGCTAATTTTATAGAACTCAATGCAACACTCTTAACCTTAAGCTCTCTGGCCTTTCTTATTGCATTAGCCACATTATTCTCAAAAGAAAAATAAGTTTGCTTTTCTTTCTTTCCCATACCTGTAAGAATAAGATACTTTATTTTACTTTTCCTAGTGTTATAAATAACCTTAATCTCGTCCTTTTCTGCCTTAAAATCTTTATTATTAATCATAGCAGATAAGGCATTATTAAATAAAGCATCTAAGCCTTTATACATATCCTCTACTCTACAATTATCCTCACTAAAGAACAAACCTATAGCCTCCTCATCGCACTGCTCTAGATTGCAGACTTTGGTTTTTACATCCATATTAAGCAAAGAAATAAAATGGCTGTTTATATAGTTTTTCTTATTTTTATTAAGAAATATTTATTATTAAGAAATTAAATTACAACTGTTTAATAATTTTCCATCTAGATCTATGATATTCGCTTATTTTTTTTCTCTTAAATATTTTTGCCAATCTGTTTTATTTTTAAAGCGATGAATAAAAATAAATGGGATTCTATTTTTCTTAAAGACCCAATCAAGACTTATAGCCTTCCAGCTACTTTATTACAGGCACTCGCTAAGCAAGCTTTAAATAGGTAAGTATATACACAAACAAAGTGAATATAGTAATTTCAAAACATGCCAAAGATAGAATAAAGACCTATAATTTGACAGAAAAACTTGTTGCCGATTGTATAATAAAGCCAGACAAAACAGTTACTGGATATGCAGGAACACTAATAGCCCATAAAGTGCTTAATGCTCATGTATTAAGGATAGTTTATACAAAAGACAAGGATATCATTAATGTTATAACAGTGTATCCTGCCAAGAAAGCGAGGTACTTCAAAAAATGAAAGCAATATACGATAAGGATGTAGACATATTATTAATTAAATTAAGCAAGAGCAAGCCAAAATATGGGGAAGATATTGGCGAGGGGATTATAGTCCATTTTGATAAAGATAAGAATCCTGTAGAAATAGAAATATTAAAGGCAAAGAAGTATATTATACATTGGCTAGAGCAAGCTCTTGAAGTAAAAAAGAAACTAGCAGCCTAATGCGCCCAATCCAAACTTATAGCCTTCCCTCCACTTAAATACCTATAAGCCTCTAATCCAGCTTTTGCACCCTCTCCTGCAGATATTACAGTTTGCTTGAAAGGAATTGTAGTAACATCACCTGCTGCAAATATTCCTTCACATGAAGTATTGCATCTCTCATCTACAATTATTTCATGCTTCTCATTTAGCTTTACTAAATCTTTAACAGAAGATGTATCAACAATGTATCCAAGCCCTATAAACACTCCATCAACTTCAATCTCCCTTTTTTCATTATTTTTATTTTGCACTATAATTGAGCTTACAAATCTATTGCCTTTTATCTCTATAACACTATAATTTAAAACTAACTCAACATTACTAATTGAGGTTAATTTATTAACTAATTCCTCATTTGCAGCTAATTTTTCTGCATTATAAATAACATACAATTTACTAGCCTCATTAGCCAGCTCAATAGCTTCCTCTATTGCAGTATTACTACCACCTATCATAGCAATCTTTCTGCATTTAAACAAAGGACCATCACAAGTTGCACATGTACTAACCCCTTTACCAAAGAATTTCTCTTCACCAGGCACATTTAAAGTTCTAGGTATTTTCCCAGAAGTTATTATTAAAGCCCTACATTTGTGCTCAGTATTATCTGACATTACAATCTTAAAAGTATTATCACTCTCCTTGAATACTGCAGTTACCTTTCCTTTTATTATCTCAACCTTAAATCTTAAAGCCTGCTCCTCAAACTTCTGCATTAATTCAAACCCTGACATTGGCTCCACACCAGGATAATTTTCTATATGAGAAGTTAGATTAGTCTGTCCTCCTATGTCTAAGCTTATGACTAGAGTTTTTAGCTCTTTTCTTGCAGTGTACATAGCTGCTGTCAGTCCCGCAGAACCTGCCCCTATCACAATTATATCATAATCCATACAACACAGAAATCTATAGATAGGGATTAATAAATCCTGCTATTTCGCTAAGGATAATCTATTCAAGAGTATTACCATTTGCAACTCGTGACCTTGTGTATGCTTATCTGTTCACGATATAATTTATTTTTTGTCTATTATGCTTATTCAATTTTATTTAATTCAATTTTTGTTAGCTATTAATATTGTTAAACTTTGCAACGTTTGGTTACCTTGTATCCCTGTCCGCCACATATAGCTGTAAATCAATAATTGGCGGACTAATGGCAGACACTATGCGAAACGTTCGCAAATTATAGCTATTATTTTAAATTTTTGATTACTCTATGCAAATTATCTCTCAATATAGCAGGTTTTAATATTATATTATTAAATGTTAAAATCCTTATTAGAACTATACCTATATCAACTTCTTGCCTTCTTCATCATATATATGAATAACATTAACAGGACATGCCTGTGCCGCCTCCATATTTAATTTAAGCTCTGTTTCGTCAATCTCAGTTTTCTTAAGATTAGCCTTTCCATCCTGCATGCTTATATCCCAGTTATCTGGATTAACTGCTGCACATGATGCTGCTCCTATACAATTCTCTCTATCAAACTCAATCTTGTATTTCTTTCCCATTAAATATAAGCTATCTCATACAGTTTTTAAGGTTTTCTGTTATGGACTAGATGCTTTCCACAGTGCTTCAAAATACATCTTAAAATTCTCGTAAATCTCTTTAGAATGCACTAAGACACCTATAGGCATATCTCTCCATGATGTAAATAGTACTTTATTTTGACGTATATCAACATTACTTGGCAAAGGGTTATCTGTAAAGCGTATTTTCATCCATTTAGCTTGTTTAATAAACCATGAGTTTCTATATTCTTCATTACTAATACCCCTCACTATTAGCCTGCTTTTTTTAAACTTTAATTGAAGTCTTGAAAAGAATAAATCAACTTAATAAAAAAAGAATTCAAAAAATATTTTATGAACCTTTGTCATCATAAATGATAGTAATACAAGTTTATTTGTAAATTTTTCCACAACATTTATATACAAGTTACCACATTTGTATACAAACGGTGATTATATGACAGAAACAATATCTGTAAGGATTGATAAGATAGAGTTAAAAGAAATTAATGAAATTTCAAAATTAGAGAAGAAGACTAAGTCTAATGTACTGAGAGAAGTGCTTGATAAGGGAATAAAGGGAAAAAAGCTAGAGATAGCTTTGGATAAATTTAGGAATAATGAAGCAAGTATAGGAAAAGCAGCTAGACTTGCAGGTATGCCTTTATCACAATTCATGGATGTATTGGTTGAAAAAAATATAGATTTTCATTATGGAATTAAGGAGCTTGAAGAGGATTTTGAGGGATTAATTTGATTGTAGATTCTTCCTCTCTCATTATTTATGGCAAGTTAAATAAGATAAATATTTTACTAAAATTATTTAATGAAATAGAAATTACTGAAGGCGTATATAAAGAGGCGATATTAGAAGGCTTAGAGAAAAAGCTTGAAGATTCTTTCATACTAAAGAATCATTTAGATAAAAACCAAATAAAAATAGTTAAATTAGATGATAAACATTTGAAATTAGCAGACAGGATTCAGGAACTGCACAATATAGGAATTGGAGAATCCCAAGCAATAGCATTAGCAAGGCAGCTTAATAGAAAAGAATTAATTGTTGACGAAGCTTTGGCAAGAGAGACTGCAAGCTCATTTGGATTAAAGCCTCTCGGTTCGTTAAGAATCTTACTTCTTGCTTATAAAAGAAATTTACTTAATGAGAAAGAAGTTAAAGAATTAGTAAACAGGATGATTAAGCTAAAATTTAGGATAGGCGCTGCCACTTTAATAAGGTTTGTTGAGTTGTTTGAGAAAATTAAAAAATAATGGCTACTTCATAGCATAAATTCTTTTACTTAACATCATCCAAACTCTAAATAGCTCATTACACGTTTAATTCATATAAAAAGTGAATGAAATCTCTTGCGATGACAATATCTCTAGCAAACTGTGGATGCTCAAATACTTGTTTTCTAAATGCTTCTATATCAGCTTTTGTACGTTTCCTTCCTCCATAACATTTACGTATTGTTGCTATATTGCGCTTTGTTGGCTCTAGACCTCCAAAATCAAACTCTACTGTGTAGGATTTTACTCTTGGAGATTTCTGTATTGCATGCCATATAACACTATATGTGTCATCTTCTATTTCATGCGTTTTTGAATAGAAAGGAAACCCTCTCAATCTAAAGTCTTTTTCCGTCACAACAGAAGGCGAAGCGTATACGCTTGAGCCACGCTCATATTTTCGGTACTGCTCAGTATGTAAATCTAAAACTAGTCTTGGTTTGATTTCTCTAATGGTCTGTTCAATCTCTTTTTCTATTTCTTCATCTATGCTAGAACCAGAACTAGGATATCCCAAATTCCATGCTAAACCTGAAGTACAAGAATGTGCCATCACATGAAAGAATATTCTATCAGTTGGATAGTATTGAGCATAATTAGGAGTAGCTGCAAGCCATACCACATCTTCTCCAATATGCTAACCAATAAAAGCTAATGCTTGGCATCTTTCTTGTAGATTTGTCATTCCAGTAATAGTTTCTATTTTCTTTTTAAATATTTCTATTTGTAACAACTATTAGAGGATAAATTTACTATAGAGGTAAAGCATATGAGCAATACTATTTTTATATATATATCTGCAAAGTTATAAATAAGCCAAAATCATCCCAAAACATATGGAAAATGCAATAGAAATAAATAACGTTTCAAAAGAGTTTAGGCAAGGTAAAAAGATAGTCAGAGCTCTCGAAAACATCAATTTCCAAATAAGAAAAGGAGAGATTTTTGGCCTTTTAGGTCCTAATGGAGCTGGAAAAAGTACCTTATTAAACATAATAACAAATTTACTAACCCCTGATAATGGAAATGTATTAATATTTGGCAAAGACCCAAGAATTGATAGAAGTGTTATAGAAAACCTGAGTTTTGCAGTAGGTGACACAAGTTTTCATTGGGTGCTAAAAGTTCAAGATATTCTTAAGTTTTATGGGATATCTTATGGAATACCAAAACTTGAGAGAAATAAAAGGATAAAAGAGCTTACAGACTTCTTTGGAATAAGTGACATGATGGAAAAACGTTTTGATGCCCTCTCAACTGGAGAGAGAATGCGCCTAGTATTTTGCAAGACACTTCTAAATAGTCCAAAAATCTTGCTTCTTGATGAACCAACCCTTGGCTTGGACCCAGACATTGCTATAAAGCTTAGAAAGGAGATTAAAAAGATTAACAAAGAAGTTGAAACAACTATTTTGCTTACTAGCCATTATATGCTTGAAGTAGAGCAACTGTGCAACAGAATTGCTTTTATAAACAAGGGTAGGATAATCGACATTGGGAAAATAAGTGATGTAAAGCAGAAGTATTTCAGTACTTATGAATTGGTTATAGAAGTAGAAAGAATATTGCTTAAGAATATACTTGAGAACCTAGGGTTTAAGGTAGAGGGTAATATTTTAAAGAAAACAATGAAAAATTCTGAAGATTTTAACAAATACATCTCTAGTCTTCAAAAAAATCAGTTCAGAATCCTAAATATAGAGATCAAAAGACCATCTCTAGAAGATTATTTCATAAAAGTACTGGGTGAGAAAATTGAGGCTTAACAAGATTAGAGCTTTGATTTACAGGGACTTTATAATACTTACAAGAGCTAAGTGGCGCTTAGTTGAAGCTATTTATTTTCCAATTACCACAATAATTATTTGGGGTTTCTTTGCTTTATACTCAAGGCAGATAGCAGTTGAAGCTGGCCTAATAGTTTTAGTGATAAATATTTTCTGGAACTTTGCGTACATAGCCCAAAGCACTGCAAATCTGCAAGTAATGGAAGATACATGGTCTGGAAGCCTAAAGCAGGTTTTACTATCTGGCATAAGTGAGTTTGAATATCTCTTTGCCAGGCTTATCACAGCAACAATAATTTCTCTAATTGTAATGCTCTTAATCCTAATTTTTTCATTTATATTCGTGCCTGAGGTTTTCACTCAACCACTACTATTAGCAGAACTAACATTAATAACCTTAATTGGCTCTCTTGCCTTAGCAGTTATAATAGCTGCTGTCTACATTTCAGCTGGAAGAGAATACGGTTTTCTTGCATGGACAGCTTTACAATTATTTATTCTATTATCTGCCCCATTTAATCCAATTGAGATTTTTCCAAAAGTAATGCAGTATATTGCTATGATAATGCCTTTCACCTTTATTTT
>CAZBGH010000035.1:0-12018 GCA_964491335.1 uncultured Methanosarcinales archaeon
CTTGCCTTTATTCTGAGTTCGGAATGGGATCAGGTGGAACCATGCCACTATGACCGTCCACAAGGCTAGATAATATACTGGTATTTAAAAGGTTTATGCTGTAAAGTAGTTCCGAAGGTGCCGAACTGGATCAGTGATTGCAGTAAGTATTAATACTACTTTATCTTAGCAGCCTCTTCTCTGCTCCTCACATGCACCTCTTTCTCTGAGCTTATATGCCCATTTAAAAGCCCTTTTTTAGCTAATGATGGGAAGACATCTCTTTCTAGGCTATGTCCTTCATAATCAAATATCTCAGGCCCACAGGCAAATATAGGAGAAAATACAAGGTAAATATCTGATTGTTTAGGCTTCTGTATGAATTTTAGAATTTTTGTTCCTTCAACTACAACAGTACCTTTTTCACTGGGTTTTGGAGATGTTGTAAGCATTATTGTGCATAATGCCCCCTGCTTTAGATGATCCTTCCAGATCTCATCCAGATTAATTTTATTAAAATAAATATCACAGTATACAACCAAAAATGTAGTACCTAATTTTCCCTTTAGAACCTGTAGAGAATCTGAAGTACCCCTTGAAGATTTCTCTTCAAAATAATTGACCTTAACGCCGTAATAACTTCCATCTTTTATTACCTCAAAAATCTTGATAATCACAGAATGCCTTCCAACAATGTAGATCTTCTTAAATTTACTGTCCCTTAATTTTCTGATGGCATGCTCAATTAAAGTCAGCCCTTTAATTTTGAGTAAAAAACAAAATTCCCCAGACAGTGTTTTTAATTGATCTTTAGGTCCACCTGCAAGTATAACAGCTGTCCTATTATCCCCAATGGCAGTCTTAATCAGATGCTCAATTGCCTGTGAACGATTTCTTATATAGATATTATCAATAATTGAATCTATCTCCTCCATTACAGTTTTGTCTATTGTTATACTTATTTTCTCTTTCATCAAACAAAAGAGGGTTTCATGTATATTTAAATTTATCGTATAAAGTAGGATAAAGGTAAGATATTTAAAAAGCAGGCAGTTTCCAATAATAAGAGGAAAATAAAAATGAATATTGCTATTCTTGGGATAGGCTATGTTGGTTTAACTACATCTGCTATGTTAGCAGAGCTGGGGCATGGTATTATTGGCATTGACATAGATGAGAGCAAGATTAAGGAAATAAACCAAGGAATAATTCCTATCTATGAACCAGGTCTTGATGTGTTAATACATAAGAACATAAAATCAAAAAGGCTTGTTTACTCAACAGATATAAAAGAAGCTATTAAAAAAAGTGAGGTCATATTTATCTGTGTTGGAACACCCCCAAAAGAAAACGGGGAGGCAGATCTTTCTTATGTTGAGAATGTTGCAAGATGCATTGCAGAGCACATGGACAGCTATAAAATTATTGTAGAGAAAAGCACTGTGCCAGTAGAAACTGGAGAAAGGGTAGCAGAAACCATAAGAATGTACAATCTTAAAGGCATAGATTTTGATGTTGTTTCAAACCCAGAATTTTTAAGGGAAGGAAGTGCAGTATACGATACTTTTCACCCTGACAGGATTGTGATAGGAACTTCTTCTAAGAAAGCTGCAGACATAATGAAGAAATTATATGCACCACTAAGTGTGCCAATAGTTGTTACAGATATAAGAAGTGCAGAGATAATTAAGCACGCATCAAACTCTTTCCTGGCAACTAAGATCTCTTTTATCAATGCTATTGCAAATATATGTGAATTATCTGGAGCAGACGTAGTTAAAGTAGCAGAAGGAATGGGTTATGATAAAAGAATAGGCAGAGAATTCCTTAATGCAGGCATTGGTTATGGAGGGAGCTGCTTTCCAAAAGATGTGTCAGCTTTTATAAAAATTTCTGAGAAGTATGGGTATAATTTCAAGTTGCTCAAAGCAGTAGAGGAAATTAATGAGATGCAAAAATTTAACTTTATTAGAAAAGTAGAAAAGGCGTTATGGATAGTTAAAGGCAAGAATATAGGAGTCCTAGGCTTATCTTTCAAGCCAAATACAGATGACATGAGAAGTGCTCCATCAATTGAAATTCTTAACACATTAAAACATGAAGGGGCAAAGATAAAAGCTTATGATCCAAAAGCAGAAGAGAAATCAAAAGAAATCATACAAGGAGTTGAATACTGTGATAATCCTTACCAAGTTGCAGAAAATGCAGATGCTTTGGTTATCCTTACAGAATGGAAAGAATTTTCTGAGCTGAATTTTGATAAAATCAAACAATTGATGAGAACAAAAATAGTCATTGATGGTAGAAATATGCTTGATCCTGATAAAATCAAACAACTTGGATTCAAGTACATCTCTGTTGGTAGGTGATTGATATTAAAGCGATAATACCAGCAGCAGGATATGGAACTAGGCTTTGGCCACTAACCAAAGAAACTCCAAAACCATTGATTCCAGTTAATGCTAAGCCTATCATTGAACATATAATTAACAATATTTTGACCATAAAAGAAATTGACCATATTTATATTGTAACTAATCAGAAATTCCATGCTATTTTCCAGGAATGGTTAAACTCTTTCAGATGCGATATTCCTATTACTCTTTACAATGATGAAACAACTTCAAATGAAAACAGACTAGGCCAGATTGGAGACATTAATTTTGTTCTTGAAAAAGCGGGTATAAATGACAACCTTTTAATTATTGCAGGAGATAATCTTTTTAATTTCTCACTGAAAACTGCTTTTGAAGAATTCAAGAGAAGAAAAACTATTATTAATCCTTTACATGATGCAAAATCAATTAAGGTAGCTCAAGAGCAGGGAACTGTAGTTGTTGATGAAGATGGAAAATTTATTGATTTTATGGAAAAATCCCCAACTCCAAAAACTACATTAATATCGCAAGGCGCTTACTTTTTTCCAAAAGAGAAAGTTAATTTAATTAAAAAATATCTTAATGAAGGAAATAATGCTGATAAAATGGGTTATTTCATGATATGGCTTATAGGAAAAGAGCTAGTATACGGTAAAATCTTTAAAGAAAAGTGGTTTGACGTTGGTTGGAAGGAATCTTTAGAGACAGCAAAGAAAGAGTTTAAGGGTTTCAAATGAGAATCTTCGTAACAGGAGGGGCGGGTTTCATTGGCAGCCACTTATGTGAATTTCTGCTGACTAAAGGGCACGAAGTAATCTGTATGGATAACTTGATAACTGGTAATCTGAGTAATATTCAACATTTGATGAATAATAAGAGATTCTTTTATGTGGACCATGATGTTTCAAAGCACATATCTGTTGAAGGCAAGCTAGATTTCGTAATGCATTTTGCAAGCCCAGCCTCGCCTATTGATTATCAAAAAATTCCAATTCAGACTTTAAAGGCAGGGGCTCTAGGCACTCATAATTTACTAGGATTAGCTAAAGATAAAAAAGCAGCCTTTGTTCTAGCTTCTACCTCTGAGGTTTATGGAGATCCCCTAATTAACCCTCAGCCAGAGAGTTATTGGGGCAATGTCAATCCCATAGGAGTCCGAGGATGCTACGATGAATCAAAAAGATTTGCAGAAGCCCTTACAATGGCCTATCATAGGATTCATAAGATAGATACAAGGATAGCTAGGATTTTTAATACTTATGGCCCATCAATGAGAGCAGACGATGGCAGAGTAGTTCCTGCTTTTATCAATCAAGCTTTAAGAAATCATGATATAACTGTATTTGGTGATGGCAAGCAAACTAGAAGCTTTTGCTATATCTCAGATTTAATTGATGGTATTTATAAGTTAATGAACTCTAAGACAAATGATCCAGTGAATCTAGGGAATCCTAATGAAATGAGCGTCTTAGAGTTTGCCAATGAAATAATAAAGCTAACTAAAAGCAATAGTAAGGTGGTATTTAAGCCATTACCAGTTGATGATCCACATGTTAGATGCCCAGACATTTCTAAAGCAAAAAAGGAGTTAAAATGGGAGCCTAAAGTACATCTTTCAGAAGGGCTTAGCAATACTATAGACTACTTTAGAGCTGAAATGAGTAAAACTTAATAAGGCTTTAAAGTTAATTCTTTAAATGGAGCTTAAAAATTTAAAGCTAAAGATAATAATTTTTTGCTTATCTGGTATAGGCAATACTATCTTATTTACACCAGCTTTAAGGATATTAAGGAAAAATCTTCCGAAGGCAGAAATTACATTATTAGTTAAAGAAAAGAGTTATGCAGAATGTGTTATTGGCAGCAAGTTTGTAGATAAAATTGTTATTTTTAGTGGAAGGATTTTTGATAAATTGAATTTGATTAGAAAATTAAGAAAAGATAAGTATGATATTTCTATAACAGCATTTCCTTCAAATAGGTTTGAATTTAATTTATTTGCTTATCTTATTGGAGCTAAAAGAAGAATAACTCACAGATATAAAATTGGTAATAAGTTAGCTTGGTTACAGAAGGAGTTCGTAAATGCAAATGAAAAATTACATGACGTGGAAAATAATCTTAATTTGATAGAATGTTTGGGTATCAATACTGAGAAGGAAAAAAGAGAGTTAATATTTGAAACTTCTAGTGACGATGAAAAATATGCTCTAGATTTTATAAAGAGAAATGGGTTAAGTAAATTAGCATTAATAGGCATTCATCCAGGTACTAGTAAAAAGGCTATTTATAGAAGATGGCCAGAAGGAAATTTTAGCAGACTAATAGACCAAATATTAGCAAAATATATTGGATCTAAAGTGCTATTATTTGAAGGTCCAGATGAGAGAGGATTAGCTATAGGAATCTTAAGAAATGCTCATGATAAAGATAGAATAGTTATTGTTAAAGACAACAGTTTAAAGGAGAATGCTGCTATAATCTGGCATTGTATGTTATTTATTTCAACAGACTCAGGTTTAGGGCATATAGCAGCTGCTAAGAATGTTCCAGTTATTGCTATATTTGGCCCTGCTAATCCAAATAGAACAAAGCCATTTGGCAGGAAGGTAGCTGTAATCCAAAAAAACCCACATTTAATAAAGTATCCTTTCTATTCAACTAGTCCAGAGCCTAAAGGTGATTATAAAGAAAGTTTAGAGAAGATAACTGTTGAGGATGTGATGGATGAAATAGATAAGTATTTGTAAATTGTGCTTGGATGAATATCGATAGAGCCTTAATCTTCTTTTGTTTTATTAACTTGTTTCTTTAGTTGAATGGCATCATCTGGTAATTTATCCAATATCTGTCCAAGTTGATATTTTCCTTCAGCAACAATGCATCTTTCTAATGGCCCAGTAATAGCATGGTATCTTTTATGTAATTGTGGCATCATTTCTTGTTCTTCAGGAGACCTTGGAAAATGTTCTTTTAAAAGTTCCAATCTAGAAGCTAACCCAGCTTTTAATACTGCTAGCTCATGGTCCAGTCTCATAAAAGCTACTAAGTCCTTACCTTTTTCAGCTCCTGGGTAGTAAGGAGACATTGCATAAACATAATATTTTTGTCCTCCCACCATTTTATTCACACCCGTAATTTTAAACTACTATTAAAAGCCACACCACTTAAATTGAAGACCAAAATCATACACTATAATAATAGCATAGCATTAATAAACTTAATGTGGGATTAGTATTCCAGAGTTCAAAAAAGGAAAGATTTAGTTTTAAGTGTAAAATTTATGAGTAATCAGGAACGATAGTTTTTTATCATCATTGAAATAGGCACCCAAAGAGGAAATAAAGTGGTAAATGTTGTAGTAGTGGATATGGACAATTATTATAAGCTGATCCACATAGGAGAGTTTACATTAAGTAAAAAATTCAGGAAACTGATGATGGATAAAAATGGAATTTGAAAACATAAGGCTGAAATGCGAATGTGGCGGAAAGATGGAGAAGATAACTACAGAATGGAAAGGTATAGAAGTAAGAGCATGGAAATGTACCAAATGCCATGAGGAAGTTATAAATCCAGTTGATGCGCAGAAAGCCCTGGAAATAGAACGGGCAAGAAAGAAGAATCTCCTTACAGTTAAATTAAGGAAGGTAGGCAAGAGCAAAGTTGTAACAGTACCTCAGCCAATCATAGAAGCTGAAAACTTAAGGGAAGGCCAGAAGCTTAAATGGAGAATAGAAGGCAGAAAAATGGTGTTAGCTCCTTAACTATATCAGAAGTGATTAAAGGGAAAACCTAGAGAAGATTACTGTAGAGGATGTGATGGAAGAGGTTGAGAAATTTCTGTAAGATTTTTATATAAAAGACACAAGAATATATAAAATGAAGAAAAATTTATTGTTTTTAGCCTTTAGCTTATTCCTTACAGGATGTGGTAGTCCAAAAAATTCTGAAATTGCTTTAATGGGTCTGATGGGAGCATGGGGCATTTTCTTAACTTCATTTCTAACTTTATTTATTTTCACCTACTTTACAGATAGGAAAAGAAATTTCATTATATTTTTCTTTAAAAAATATAAAATTTTAGTGTATATGCAGTTCGGATTACTTGTTATTAACTTATTAATACCATTGATAATAGGAGAATATTTGAACGCAGAAATAATCCCAATAGCGCTGTTTATGGGATTCACGGTGGTAATCTTAGGAGGAGCAGCAACAATCTTATATACTTTTATTTTATTGTTTATTCTCAAGAGATATAACAAATATTATTATTTAGTGCCTACATTAATAATAATTTTTTATATAGCAACCTTATGGTATGTCTATAAGTTTGATTTTACTCATAATGATAGTTCTTTATTGCAATTGTGGATCTGGCCAATGTACATATTAGCTCCAATTTTTTACTCGATAGACAAAATAATCTAAGCAGGCACACTTCCA
Source organism: uncultured Methanosarcinales archaeon (assembly GCA_964491335.1). GTDB lineage: Archaea > Nanobdellota > Nanobdellia > Woesearchaeales > JACPIF01 > JACPIF01. The sequence goes on from CAZBGH010000035.1 coordinate 6,807, forward strand.
GCAGGCTCATAACTTCTAGTATACCATCTTTTAGCAAGTGTAAAGCCTTCTTTCATTATATTCCTCATCTTGATTATTTTCATGTGCTGCCATACATTTCCTGCTAAATTGCCAAATAATATCTTCTGTTCTGCCCATCTTTTTAATCTAATAAGTTCATCATCATGTATTAAAGAAAGGTTTGTAATCAATTTCTCGTTCCACTCTCCCCATCTTTCCAGCAACCATTCATCGCTTTGCTTTAATCTTCCCATTTGTCTTGCCTGCTGATAAAGGTGTGTGTTTGGAAGAGGGGTCATAAATGAAAATTGGCCTATTAATGATGTCTCATGACAAAATTTGACAGTTTCCTGTACTGTTTCTGGAGTTTCAGAAAATGATCCAATTATCAAGTAACCATGTGGCAGCATCCCAGATTCCCAAGTTTTAATCACAGCCTCTTTTGCCTGTTCAACTCTAACGCCTTTCTTAATCTCATTAAGTATTAATTGGCTTCCTGATTCAATTCCATAACATGAAAACCTGCACCCAGCAGAATACATATTCGCTAGTAATTCATCATCCATTAAATTTACTCTCCCATTCTGCCCCCATAATATATCCAATTTTTCTTTCTTTATTTCATTACATATATCATGCACTCTTGCTTTATCCATTACAAATTCGTCATCGTTAAACAAGATACCGTTTATTTTATAATCATCATAAAGCATTCTCAGTTCCTCAACAAGATTCTGTGGGCTTCTTCCTCTAAAATCATAGCCAAACAACTGGTGGTAACAGTATGTGCACCTATATGGGCAACCATAACTGCCTATAACATTTGTTGTTCTTATCTTATTGTTAAAAATTCTTAAATTAGAAGGTTGTATATATTTCTCAAAATCAAACTCTTCTCTTGCAGGTAGAAGAATTTTATCAACATCCTTAATTGGCGCCCTTGGTAAAGTTATTTGTATTTTCCCCCCATCATCCTTATAGTATATTCCTCTTATTTCTTTTATGTCTTTTCCCCTTTCAAGGAAATCAGCAATTTCAGCTATTGTTTCTATTCCTTCACTGATAATAATAATATCAACAGCTGTTTTCTTTAGAATTAGCTCTGGGACTGAAGTTCCACCACTGCCACCTAGAATAATCTTTACATCTGGCCTTAGCTCTTTTATAAGATTTGAAAGATATTTTATCTGCTGGTATTCTGTAATCATGCCAGTTAAGCCAACAGCATCAAACTTGCTTGTTTTAATCCTTCTTTTTATCTCATCCTCAGGAAGCCTATTCATGTTCAGGTCAAGAGTCTCAATCTCATGCCCTTTGTCAAGAAGTACAGATGCAATATAGGCTAAACCTAGCGGAAATCTTGTTGGAGGATATTCAGATGCCCTTATTATTGGGTTAACAAGCAAAACTTTCATAGTCTACACCAAAATTATTAGTTAACAATATTGAATAAAAAGACGCTTTTTGCTTTATAAAGCTTTCTATAAGTAACTTCATAAGCTTTAAATAACATCTAAATAGGTTGTTTTATGCTACTATACTCAAATACTCAAAAATATAGCCAAAGAAACTTTAATAAACAAGCTTCTAATATTAGCTTTAGGTGATTCAATGTACATATTAGGTATTAATGCTTTTTATCATGATACTTCAGCATGCATCCTGAAAGATGGTAAAGTTCTTGCTCTAGCTGAAGAAGAAAGGTTTACAAGAATAAAACATGCGCCTCACACATTCCCCTATAATGCAATTGATTTCTGTTTAAAGCAAGCCGGTATTAAGTTACAGGATATTGATCATATAGCTTATTACATTAACCAAAACTTATTCATTAAGAAGCCATGGAAATTTCAGCCATACTTCAATAAACTTATCTGGAAGCCATGGAAATTATTTGGAGCTTTATACTTATTCAAGCAGAACGATAAAGAGGTTCTTAAGCTTGGGGAAGAAGCTAATGCGAAAGTTCATTTTATTGAGCATCATCTGACACATGCAGCATCAGCTTTCTATGGCTCAGATTACAAAAAGGCAAACATATTGACCTTGGATGGGAGAGGGGAATTAATAACAAGCTATTACGGAGCTGGAAATGGTAGCCATATTGAAAAGTTCGGAGATGTTCCTCTGCCACACTCAGTTGGAGTTACTTACACAGCAATAACAGACTTCTTAAATTTCAGGCCAAATGATGGAGAAGGAAAGGTAATGGGTCTTGCACCTTATGGTAAAGATAAATTCAAGAAAGAATTTGATAAAATTATATGGACAACAAAAAATGGTTTTAGAACTAATCCAAAATATATCTGGGGCCATATAGAAGAATGGGGAAGGCAAAAAGCAAGATGGTTTACAAATGATACAGTTAAAATTTTAGGTAAACCAAGAACAAATGAAGAAGTAATAAATAATCATTACGAGCATATTGCCCATTCGTTGCAAAAGAAAACTGAAGAAATAGGATTGCATATGTCTAAGATGTTATATGAAAAGACAGGATATAAGAATATCTGTCTTGCAGGAGGAGTTGCCTTAAATGCAAAAATGAATGGGTTGATAGGTCAGCAAGATTACATTAGTAATATTTACATACAGCCAGCAGCAACAGATTCTGGGGCAGCTATGGGAGCAGCAATGGTGGTTTACAACCAGTTAACAGGTAAAAGGCCTGAACCAATAGAACATGTTTTCCTTGGTCCTGGATACAGTAATGAAGAGATTAAGAAAGCTCTTGATAAGTGTAAAGTAAAATACAGATTCTATAAAGACATAGCAGGAATTACAGCTGAGTTACTCGCAAAGAATAATATAATAGGATGGTTCCAAGGCAGAATGGAAGTAGGGCCCAGAGCACTTGGTAATAGAAGCATCTTAGTTAATCCTGCTGACAGAGACATGATATTTAAAGTCAATTATTATGTTAAGAATAGAGAATTATGGCGACCATTTGCACTTTCTATGCTTTATGAAGATAAAGACAAATATTTAATGCATGGGTTTAAGTCACCTTTCATGATAATGATTGATGATGTTCCAAAAGAAAGGCAAAAAGAAGTAATTGCAGGTGTCCACGTAGATGGAACAACTAGGCCGCAGACACTAGAAAGAAAGCATAATCCTCTATATTATGATTTAATTAAAAAATTTGGTAAGCTAACAGGCACTCCAGTTTTACTAAACACTTCTTATAACCTAGCAGGAGAGCCAATTGTCAACAAACCAGAAGAAGCCATTAAAGATTTCTTTGGTTCTGGAATGGATTATTTAGCTATAGGGAATTATTTGATGAGTAAGTGATTAAAATAAATCAGAGTTAGAGATAAAAACTTTTGCCTAGCAACTTATTTGCTGAGGACATATACGATCCAATGAGGAAAGAGTATTTCAGAAATCCATTTGAATGGCTCATCCCATTTTGCAAGCGGTTTCTGGGTTTCAACAACATGTAGTTTAGCCTTTGCAAATGCTTCCATATAATCTTTATTTGTCCAATAATAGTCATATAGTTCTATGTCAGTTCCTCTAATAACTACTTTAACTTTTTGACCACTCTTCAAGTTTTTGTTTTCTGGTAAACTATAAATAAACGAAGCACAATCTCTTTTATACATCTCTTCTGCATCTGTGATTATCACAATAGTTCCGTTTTCTTTCAATACCCTATTCATTTCTTTCAGTATGTTAATCATCTCTTCTTTAGTTGGTATTTCTATAAAAACAATACTTGAGAAGATTAGATCGAATGTAAAATCATAAAATGGTAATTTATTCTCTTCGATAAGCTCGTATGTTCCATCAAGGTCTAATTGTTGAGCTTCCTTTAACATATCTTTGCTTATATCAACTCCGATGGCATCTAATCCAAGCAGTTTTAAAAATCTTGTCGAGCGGCCTCCTCCACAACCAAAGTCCAATGCCTTATCTCCTTTAACATGTTTCTTGACAAGTTTTGGAATGTCACGATATGCTAAATAGAATGTGTCTTTTATTTCTAATTGAGCATACACCTTCGCAAATTTTTCATAGTCATGAGTTTTCATAGAGTTACAGATTATAAATTACTTATTAAATATACTGAGCCAAGAAAGTTTTTAGGACATTTCTTGGTGAATGTATATAGGAATGAACAAAAATATCATCTAATTATTTTTGTTAGTGACTATATTTCTTAAACCTATCTCCTTGCTTTACTTTATTATTCTAAAATAGTTCTAGCGAAAAATCTCCTTAGCCTCACTCATCTCCTCATACAGCCTCATTCTCTTAATAATTACTATAAAGAATATTGCAGATATAATATAATTAGTTATTACAGCTAATAGAAATACTGTTAATGTTACAGCAGGATTTACTCCAAGTTTTGAAAACAGATAAACAGACGCAGCTTCTCTAACTCCTAACCCAGAGAAAGTTATAGGTATCAGTGCAATTATTGTGCCAATTGCAACAATTAGTAATGTGTAAACAAACGAAACTTTTGTCCCAAAAGTCAAGAATAATAGATGAATGGATAATCCCATTAAGCCTAATTTAATTGTAGTTAAGATAAAATTGTAAATAAGCAAATTTATTTTTCCTAAAATTAACCTCATTGTACTATTAAAACCTGAAAATTTTGGAGCTAATTTTCTTAGTATATATCTTTTAATCAAACTCCTACTAAATTCAGATAGCAACATAACAGTTGTTATAGCTAAAGCAGAGGATAATATAACCATTAGTGTAAAAGATTGCCCTATTGTAAAAAATGTAATGAATCCAACAACCGAGACTGTCCCAAACACAATAAATGTAATCACTTTATCAATCACAGAAATTGCCATGCTCTGCCCCATTCCAATCTTCTCCCGCCTCAGCAAATAGACCAGAGAAAATTCTCCTAGCTTTCCAGGAGCATACAAACCAATTGACCAACTTGTTGTATAGTATTTTGCAACTTTCTTAGTAGGAAGATTATATCCAATCCCTTTTAATAATATTTTAATATTAATCACACCTAAAAACAGAGATGCAAAGAATGAGATCCAGAATAAAGCAAAGTAAAACAAATTCATTCCAGGCAATATCCCGATTATTTGCTGCACACCAATCTTATAAAACAAATATGAAATAAGTAAGACAGCAATTATTGACTTTACAAGAAACTCAACTATTTTTCTCATTTTCTTCTAATTTTTAAATTTGCAACTCTTGACTTTGTGTATGCTTGTCT
>CAZBGH010000036.1:0-12005 GCA_964491335.1 uncultured Methanosarcinales archaeon
AGAGATCTAGGAAAAATAGCAGCAATATTAAGATATGAGATAAATAGTTGATTCTATTATTGTCCAGTTTATATCCTTGGATTATAATCATTGAAATGCTTGATGCAGAACTTATACTATTTCCACTTTAGAGAATTCAGATAATCTTTTCTGAGGAAAACTGAGGCGCTTTAATATATCTTCTCATACTTCTTCTCCTTCTCTATGCCTATGTAGTTTCTATTAAGCATCTTGGCCACTACTAATGTAGTTCCTGAGCCTGCAAATGGATATAAGACAGTATATCCTTCCTTAGTGCAAGACAAGGATGATTCTCAAGGTAAATTTATATATCTATAATAGCTTTGTTCATTAATTATGAAATATGTACGATATCCTACTCAAGAAAAAATAATAGAGTATAATGTTCTTGCCCTTTCGCTAATAAGAGCGAAGAAAGCTGATAAAGCGCAGGTACTCAGTTATCAAAAGATTAATGAGATTGTTGATGCGTGCAAGAATCAGAATGGAGACATTTATGATAAAGCGATTGCCTTGATGAAAGGCATTCTCCAGAAGCATCCTTTTGCAAGCGGAAATAGGAGAACTGCATTTATCGTGATGAAGGCCTTTTTGGCTGATAATAATGCAAAGATTAATATTAAAGAAGATCCTTCATAAGCTAGGGTCCTGCAAGGTATACGGGAAGATTATTATACCAATGATGAGTTAAAGGAGTGGGTCAAGCATGGAAAAATCAGAGAATTTAGACGATAAAATACGGTTAAAGATTGTAGCGGAAGAGATTGAGAAGTTTGAGAAACTTATAAAGGGGCATAGAAAGCTGCTTGAGGCTATTGGGAATCTATAATTAGTCGCCTTTCCAGATAAAGAGCTTTAGGTCTTTGAATTCTTCAGAGCTTGGGTTAATTTCCTGTAGTGATATAAGTTCTAAAGTCAAGTGCAAGAAATCACAGTGCTCTATGAAGAGCTTCATCTCTTTCTTTGGGTAGATGATGGCTATTGGATATAAATAGCATCAACTTTTCTGAGCCTTCAAAGAATATAATCTTTTTAAGTAATCTTTGTATGCCTCCTTATGTTTACCAATGGCAAGGAGCCAAATTATTTTACCCTCAATGAAGTACACTAACCTTATGTTATCTGTAATGGGTTCTCTATAGCAGTTATCTCCTCCGCTGAGATGCTTTTGCCGCTCTGGATTCTCCCTTATCTTATTCTTTTTCTTGTAGAATATCTCAAGCTCTGTCATGCCTAATCTGTCCAAGTCCCTAAAGAAGTCTGGGTGCTCCCTTATTTCCCATTCAATTGTACTCCCCTCTTCTTGAGATAGGTGTCTAATTCTTTCTCGGATTTACCTATAGAGGGATTTTCCTTTATATCCTTCATCCTTTGCTTTGCTATCTCATCCTGGTCAAAAAGTGAGGTTGCATCCTCTATCAAGGCCTCTACATCAGCCATGAGCTTGTTGAATTTCTCCTCTGATATTGTTATTGATCCCATAATCCTGCTTTATGTAGGTGTAGTTTAAATAATTAACGCTTGAAATTAATTATTTTCATATACACTTCTAGTCGCCTTTCCAGATAAAGTGCCTTAGATCTTTAAACCAAGAATGAGAGGTATTTGGGATTTCCCTTAAGTTTATTTTTTCTTTTTTATCTTCCTCAATTGCCTGTAAATTTGCATCCAGAAACGCCCTTATCCTGTCCTTAGTACCATAGACTAAGACTATGCATTGGATATCTTCGTATTCCATAGTGTTCACCTCTTAATTTTCCAAAAGTTCAATATCTTTATCTTTGTCAATTTCATCAAAACGAATATTCTTTGAGCATTCAACAGTTTCATGGGTTTCCCAGTTGAATTCTGCCAATTCTTCAAGGGCTTCTTCTTTTGAGTTTGCCTTCACAATAAATATTTCTTCAGATTCTGCTATGGCTGTTATTTTATAGGTATTCATTTTAACCAAAGTAAGGGGATCTGAGATAGAGGGTATATAAAGATCAGCTTTTATGTGGAGACTGAGAAAAATATAAAGATGCAGAATTTAAACAATTTCCAACGTAGAAAACTCAGCCAATTGCTTCTGCGTCGGATATAATCTTTTATTGATTATCTTCTCATACTTCTTCTCTTTTTCAATGCCTATATAGTTCCTATTTAGCATCTTAGCTACTACTAAAGTTGTTCCTGAGCCTGCAAATGGGTCTAAATATCTCCTTCTTTTGTATTGTTAAACATAGAAAAATTTAAATAGTATTACTATAGTAATACGATTGGTGATACCCTATGGATATGGTACCTGCGAAACTAACCAAGAAACTGGTCATGGAAATGGACGAACTGGTTAATGAGGGGTGGTACGCAAACAAATCAGAATTGATACGAAGTGCTGTGCGAGACTTGATCAATAAGACAAAAGCAGAGCGCCTCGAAGCTGTAATCAAGGAAGATGTAGAGTGGGGACTGCGTGGCAAGTAAAATCATAGCTGTTTCTGATTCAGGACCATTAATTCATTTATCTGAGATCAATGGAATCAAAACACTCAGATTCTTAAAGCAAGTTTTTATTCCGGAAGAAGTTTTTAATGAAACTAAAGGCGTACAGCTTTCAAATGTAAAGGTAGTTAAGCTGCAGGCAAAATATAAGGATATTACGAAAGCACTATCCATATCATATAAGCTTGACTTGGGGGAGGCCCAATCAATTGCTTTGTGTATGCAAACTCGCTGCTACTTGTTTTTGACTGATGATCTTGATGCTAGGACTGTGGCCAAACAGTGCGGCATTGAGGTCCATGGGACAATCGGGCTACTAGTACGTGCATACCGAGAACGTATTTTTACTCAAGAGGAAGTAATCGCCAAATTAGAACTGCTCAGGATAAAATCAAGTTTATTTTTGACAAAAGACTTGCTTGAATGGAGCATTAAGCAGATAAAGGATTTTAAATCAAGGAGATAGTTTATGAGATTAAAAATCGTACTTTTTTCATAAAGAGCTCAATCAATAGGCTTATAGTCATCAAAATGCTTAATACAGAATTTAAATAATTTATTTACTAGCGTTCTGTTCTTTTTATTGCTCTCTTTCTGCCATTGTGTTGTTGTTAAATTCGTAGATATTTATTTCTTTATTTCTTCAAGTTCCTCTTCTGAGACTTCCCAGTGATCTCTATTCGATAATGCTAATGTCTGCCCCTCTGAATTCGTGTAATTAATGTGGTAAGTCTTGCCCTCGTGTTTTACTGTAAAGCAGCTATGTCTGAAATAGAGTAATCCAATTCCCTTCCAGTGATGAGCATATCCAATATCCTGATCTTTGGGATATCTCCTAAAAAGGTGATGAATAGTGTTTTTCTTTTTCCATGATACATCCCTTGGATATTGTAAAAATAATCAATTTTTATTATGATTTTTCTCATATCTTTCAAAATATTCTTCTCTCAATTTATCGACTTGGTTCATGATTGGAATATCAACTCCTCTTTCTGCAAGAAGATCAAGTTTTTCGCCTACCCAAGTAATCCAAACATCCTGCTTGCTTTGCTTTATCTGACTTTGGAGTTCTTCCATGATAACATCCCAATCAGGATCCTGGGTTGTTGCGATGCTCATACAGTCAGTAATATCTCCTTCCCTTTCTGTCATTGTTTTAAACAGGAAAATATCCTCGCTTGAGCAAAGAAATACAGTAAGATGGCTTAGCTCAATCATGAGTTCTGCCCTTTTCATCATTTCCTCTGATAGCGAGAATCTTCCACAAACTTCTTTTTCAAACAAATCTATTCTGAAATCTTTTCTCTGAAATATCTGGGAAAGATTCATGTGAGTGTATTCTTTTCCAGGAGTCTGCGCTATAAATTTTATCTTATTTAGGCCTTTTTGAATCTCGAAGAATTCATTTTTTGTGGAGACAACTATATCAATGTCTTTTGTTGCAGCTTTCATTCCTCTCTTGAGAAGAGCAGCTCCACCAATTATGTACGCTCTTGTTTTCTTATACATTGAATTATCAATCTCTCTGAATAGTTCTTCTATCTCTTTGAAGGTTGTTATCATTTTACACCTCTACATTGTAAATACCTGCCCTGTCTTTTATTTCTGCAAGCAAGGGATAACCAGGAACATGGTCTCCTGAAAATACTTTATTTAAATTCTCAACTATCCGATGCTTTATTCCTGAGAGTTCTTTTTTGTATTTTGCTAGGAATAATGCTACGAATATTAAATCCCTTGTATCTTGGCTTTTTTCTGCTACATAAAGTGAATGCATAAACACTTCTCCTTTTGTAAGCTGCCTTTTTGGTAGACAATAATAATTTGTTATAAGTAGGAGTTCAATGCCAAACTTATTATATGCAGAGAAAGCTGTTTTTTCAGCATAGATATTTTCCTTATTTGAAAAGATAATCTCTTCTGTGTTTTTGAAATAAATCACTGAGTTTACAGGGACTCTTGGATCAATTGAATTTTCATATTTCTGCAATTCAATAAGGCACTCTTTTGCATCAGGCCAGATTTTCTCATTAATTCTATAAGCTTTGTTTTCAATAAGTAACAAACTCATTTTTCTACCCTGTTTGATTTTCTTTAGAACAGTGGTCCTATGAAGTCCAGTTTCTTTTTCAATCTCTTTGATTGTTTTTGGCTCTAACAAGGTTAAATATATCTGCAGACCCGTTCCAGATAAAGGGGCTGAAAGATTTGCTGCCTTTGAAAGAAGTTTAAGGAGCAGATTCACATGAGTCTTCATTTTAGGTAGTAAAGCACCTTCTGAAAGGCTTAAAATACCCTTATGGCTTAATTTCTGAGCAACCCTATATATCTGTGAAAGACTGATTTTGAGAGCTTTGGCTATTTCAGAAATTTTCTCATTTCCTTTTCCAAGTTCTGAAATAACTTTTAGCTCAGTTATTGAAAATATCACAAGTATATGAAAATGCGAATAATATATAAATATTTCGTATTTTTGTATACTTTGAACTCAATAAACATCAATCCTAGGCCAATAATCATTAAAATGCTTAATACAGAATTTGATTAGCTTGTTTACTAGTTTTCTGTTTCTTTTAATTTGCTCTCTTTCAAAAGATTACTCTTCAAATTCTAAATATGCTAAATCCTCACTCATAAATACATGTAAAGATAATTTCTTGCTTTTTAAGAAATCTAAGCCTAAAATAGAAGGCGCAACTTGAGACATCTTGATTTTTGCAGGAGAGGTCTTCTCACTTTTTAGTGTGTTTAAAGACAATTTTAATTCTGCTGTAGTATTTTCTTTTAAAACGGCTCTGTAGAAAATGTTAGTTTTGCCATCAATTGCGAGCATTATTCTATTAACACCTTGCATTGACAAGGGGGAAGTCCCTTACGGGGAATGTCAATTCCACTTAAACATGTAAATGCGAGCCGATGGCAAAACCGAGCAAAGCGAGATTTTCTACAGAGCCTTTTAAAACATAAAATATAAATTCTGGCAATTTGATAACTTTATATCTCGATCCTCCAAAATCAACATAACCTGAAGAGGGCTTATCTTTTGTAGGTATATGAAGTTTTAAAGCATCCTTTTCACTAATATAAGAATCTGGGCTTCCTGTATCAATTATAAACTCCATAAATTGTTTTTGAATCCTCAAACTTTTACATTCTATAACCGTAGCTAAAACTAACCTACCTTCCACTATTTGCAAAAGAATTCTGCCTTTTACAATTATCAACCGCCCTTTATAGAATTGACTTTATTTTGCTTATATATCTTACAATAACATTGGAAGTGTTAATATTTCTGCTTTCTAGTTTGCTCATTAATCTATTTAAGTCTGTGTCAGAATCAATTATTTCTTTATTATAGAAAGCAATAAACTTCTCATTATATTTTTCCAGTAAATTGCTAAAATTAGCATTAAACCATTTTAAATCATCCTGCCCTGTTTTCAGCATCTTAATTATATCTTCATTCATTAGTAATACACTCCTTTAACAGGTAATACAGGTTCTTTTTTAAATTTATTGGTATGTAGAATAAGCCGTTTATCAATCATAAAAGCCATTATTACACCTCTTTTATATATTCCTTTTAAGAGCAATATTTAAACATTTCTATAAAATTAAGCTATCTCCACTTTAGAATACTCAGGCAATCTTTTCTGAGCCATATTTAATCGCTTTAATATAATTTTCTCATACTTTCTCTCTTTTTCTATGCCTATATAGTCCCTGTTAAGCATCTTGGCTATTCATTTGGTCTAGTGTGTCCCTAATGTCTGCTATTTCCGCTTCTTTTATCTGAAACATAGCTTCTTTGCATTTAATGATAAAATTAGGAGCGTTATCTATCATTTTCCTATATTGACTCTCAGAAACTTCTCTATCAGCATAGTATTGAGCATCTATCCTGGCCCTCAATGAATCCTTTAAAAGTTTAAAATCCTCTTCTGTAAAATACCTTCTTAGAAATTCTTTCATGAATTCTATAGTACATGAATGATTTTCACACTTAATTCCTATCCTGATTAGAATTGCATATAATGCAAAATACATGCTATAATAACAGGAAGAGATTTCCCATTCTTTATTATTTTTAAGCATTATCGTTGCGCTTAATGCAGCATCTGCCTTTTTTGTATATATCCTGCTCAGATTGTCATTAGGCTCGACAAGCTCTATTCCATTCTTTACTTTTAAGCACCACTTAATTTTCTCCATTTTAACATCTGCTCTATAAATTGCTCACCATTTTTAATTAATATATGCGAATTGATAATCTCCTCTATAAAAGGATCTTTATTCTTAATCCCATTTTCAAATACCTTTTCTGGATAATGCCTTATATTAATATCTATCCTGTAAGGCTCAATTGCCTTGTCTATTGCTTCTGCATTATATTCCCCTATAATGAAAATGTCTAAATCAGAGTCCTCTTTTTGAATGCCTTTTGCATAGCTCCCAAATATAGCTATTATTCCCTTGCAATAAGGCTTTATTTTAGAGGATATCTCCTTTATTAAAGGATTTTTCTTTAAGAACTTTATAGCTTTAAGATGTTCCAATGCTGCAATAAAGTTAATAAGATTTTCTTTATCCTCAAGATTAAAGAAATAAAGCTTATTTTTGCCCTCTGTTGTGCTCTTAAGCAGCCCTTCTCTCTCCAGCCCTTTTAATATATTTGATACAGTCTTTTGGTTAAGCTTCATCTTTTTGGCTATAGAACTGCCTGTAAATCTGCTTTCATAATCCCCTAAGAATACTTCCAGTATCGCTAATCTGTCATTATTTAGTAACATTTTACTTATGTAAGTAAATTATTACTTATAAACCTTTCGGTTTTTAGAGATTAATATACATCTATCCTCGGCTTATAGTCATTAAAATGCTTGATGCAGAATTTAAATAATTTATTTACTAGCGTTCTGTTCTTTTTATTGCTCTCTTTCTGCCATTGTGTTGTTGTTAAATTCGTAGATATTTATTTCTTCAAGTTCCTCTTCTGAGACTTCCCAGTGATCTCTATTCGCTAACGCTAATGTCTGTCCATCTGAATTCGTGTAGTTGATGTGGTAAGTCTTGTGTTTATGTCTTACTTCAAAGCTTCTGCTTAAGACATTTTTAGTAATCCTGATATTAATCACCCTTCCATATGAAATGCCTTAAGTCTTTAAACCAGGAATGAGGGGTATTAGGGATTTCTCTAAACTTCAGATTCTCTCCATCTCTTTCCCAAAATTCCCAGAAATGAGTGATGAACTTATCCATATATTTTCTTTTTCCATAGATTATTACTATTCTTTCAATATCTTCGTATTCCATAGTGTTCACCTCTTAATTTTCCAAAAGTTCTATATCTAAATCTTTATCAATATCCTCAAAGTTAATCTTTTTTGAAAATAAAACAATTTCTTGGGTCTCCCAATTGAATTCTATCAGATTTTCAATGGCCTCCTCTTTTGAGTTTGCCTTAACAATAAATATCTCTTCAGATTCTACTATGGCTGTTACTTTATAGGTTTTCAATTTAATTAGACTGTGATAGAAGATCTATTTAAAGATCAGCTTTTTGAAAAATATAAAGAAGTATTAGGATGGAGTTGAAACTGTAATCGTATAAATATACATTATTTACTGTAATTTAACTTGAATTTCCTGTTTTAATTTATTTACATGATTAAAAATAGCCATCTTCAACATTCCTCTTCCATCATAATTCCAGTAAGTTATATCTTGCTCGATAAACAACCATTTGAGCATCTTAAGTAGCAATTCAATAGAATACCCTTCTTTAAATTTGTAATCAATTTCTTTTATTACTTCATCTGGATTTTGGCAATTCCAAACTTTTTCAATATCATTTAATAGCTTAGTAACATTTTCTTTGTTTTCATTGTATTTTTTCTCAATATCATGATAAAAATCACTATGTCTAGGACGAGCATCCTTTTCTCCCATCATCTTCTCAACCCACACTTGAAAATCTATTCCTTTATTAAGGTGTGTTGGTCTTTTCAAATAGATTCTTCTTCCATCTGCTATTTTCTCTACAAAATAATTGTAACGGGTAACATGTTTAACACCATCTTTCCAGTAACCTGGTTTTTCAGAAATGAATCTTTCTACCATTTTCTTCATTAATAATTCTCTAGAATCGAGATTAATACTTAAATCAACATTATATTGTTCATAGACTTTATCATCTTTTGGCATTAAAAAATTCAAAAAACAAATCTTTATAAATCAGTTATGTATATTACTCTATACTTATAAATAGAAATGATCATGGGGGTTTAAGATGGCAAAAGTTCCACTTAATATTACTGTTGATAAAGATATTTTGGACAAGTTTAAGGAAGTATGTGATAAAAGCGACATTAAAATATCCACTAAGATTAATACTTTAATGAAAGAATGGGTTGAAAATAATGGTAAGGACTGATCACAAAATAATTATTGGAGATTCTTTAGAAGAATTAAAAAAATTTCCTTCTGGCTCAGTAGATTTGGTATTTGCTGATCCTCCCTATAATATGTCTAAAAAGAAAGGGCTAGGTTGGAAGTATAGTAAACATATTACTATGCAGGAAAACTGGGATATTTTTACCAAGGAGGACTATTTTAAGTTTAATTTGGAATGGATAAGCGAAGCCTTGCGTGTCTTAAAACATGGAGGAAGTTTATGGATTTCTGGCTCATTCCACAATATCTACCAAGTTGGTTTTATACTACAGCATTATAATGATGTTAAGATAAATAATAGCATTGTCTGGTTTAAGCCCAATGCACAGCCTAATATTACCTGCAGAATGTTTACCGAAAGTACCGAACACTTAATCTGGGCCAGCAAAAATGGTAAGGGAGAAAAATGGACCTTTAATTATGAGCAGACGAAGAAATTTACTGATGCTATTAATCCTGAAGGAAAACAAACTAGGAATGTGTGGTCTATTCCCTTGGCTCCCAAAAGCGAGAAATGGGCTGGAGAGCACCCTACCCAGAAGCCTCAGGAATTGCTTAGAAGGATAATACTTGCTTGTACCAAAGAAGGTGAAACTGTTCTTGATCCTTTCTTAGGCTCAGGCACTACATCAGTGGTGGCCAAAATGTTGGGTAGAAATTCTATAGGGATAGAGAAGGAGAAAAAGTACGAGAAGATTATTACTAAGAGGCTGAGTCCTCCGCAGAAAAAGTTGGGTGAGATCTCAAAGATAGAGGTAATCTCTTTATGATATTACCAAACGATAGTAATGTCTACTGGAAAATGGCCTCCGGGTCCCCATGCATATCTAAAAACTCGTGATTCCACGCTAAAGCAAATCTAATTAATGGGATATCCCCATATGGATCATCTTCGCTGGTACCATATGAACGAATTGAATGTAGGTATTCATCTTTAGTAAAGTCGATAGATTCTTTTACAGTTCTACCCGCGATTAAAGATTCTATAAGAGCACAGCAACCTCTCCGAAAGGGTAAGGCATTTTTATCTTTACTTGGGTTTGTATCCCATGATGGATCAATTACTAACATAAAACGTGCTTTGTATCCAATATAAGCCTTTACTCCTTTATCAATGGATAATTCTCCTAAATCCTCTAATGAATCACAAGATAAGGCATAAACAATCTTATCTTTCATTAAATGTATATTATCGATATCTAGGATGATTTCTTCTTTATGGCCAGCAACTTGTCTTTTATTACCATGTCCATTTAAAAAAACTAAAGAAGGTTTATCTTTATTTATCGATTTTTCTAAATTTATTCTGATTGCTTTGTTTCCCTCCAAGTCTATTATGTAAACACCACCTCCTGCTTTGGCTCGGTCTATAACTCCTTTACAAAAATCATGGAGGTAAGAGGTTATTTTATCGTAATTTGGTCTAGTTATTAAAATACCTTTTGCCATTAATATCCCTTAGAAAACGCTTGAAGCATCTTTATTTGGACTGCTATTACTTTTTTCCCAAAATCATCTTCTTGTTTGACGTGCTCTATGATTTCCTTTACAGTCACAACTTCATCTCCACCTAGTATGACCTTAGAATTAGGGTTCAAAGTCTTAAATCTCTCTAAGACAAGCCTTTTTCTCTCTTCTTCAACATTAAAATTTTGATCTTTCATACTATACCTATCAACTCTAAATTTCTAAGGATTTTATTTCCAAGTTCTGTGTCATTTGAAATTTCTTGGAAAGCCACATTCCATGAATAAGTTTTATCATCAATGATCGCGATTATTTGTTCCCTTTCAGGCTCTGGTAAATTTGCATATGTTTTTAAAAACTTCTCCTTGGTCATTGTGATTGATTAATTTGCTATGCAAAGCTGGATGGCTAGTTCTTAAATACATATCATTAGGCCCTAAATGAAGCATCGTTTATATTTTTTATTACGTAATTAGGCTTATATCCTAATAATAGATGAGAATCCTTTCGACCACACATTTTAACACCTTTTATAATTTTAACGAAACTCTAATATATAAATCTAACGATTTAACTCAATTTTTATTTATTTTCATATATAAAGTCCTCTAACTAGGTGCTCTTCCTACTCACCAACCACCCAATTCCTGCCCCAATAGCAAACCAGAATATAAAAGCACTTAATAGGCATATATACTTTTGAAAACTAAATATTACAAATGGCAAATCTAGTCTCAAAAATAGTCATACCAAATAAAGAAGTTCTATTAACATTCCATAGAGCGGTTCAACCTATTTTCGAACAAATATTTGCTCTATCTATGACTGCAAAAGCTGCAATGCAAGGATTTCTGCCCATAACAAAGACTGACACAACGGAATGTGCGATGAGTGCTTTAATAAAGCCCATTTCAAGGAATAAACAGAAAGATATATAAACTAAAGTTAATATCTATTAACTATGATAAATATATATAAACTAAAGTTAACAAATCTTCAGCAGGAGATATTAAGGCTGTTATTTGTAAAAGCTGGAACATCATTAAACCAGAGGCAAATAGCAAATTTTTTGGAAGTTTCGCCTCCAGCAGTGATGAAGGCTCTGCCAGATTTGGAAAAAGAAGCCCTTGTCAAAATAAAACAGGACAAAGAAACAAAGAGATGGTCAATACAATTAAACAGAGATAATTATAAAATGCTCCAGCTAAAGAGAGTAGATAACCTGAAACTAATCTATGAGACTGGATTGGCTGATTTTCTGGAAAAGGAGTTTGCAGGAGCCACCGTAATTCTTTTTGGAAGCTATTCCAGAGGGGAAGATATAATCAATTCAGACATAGATATTGCAGTAATAGGCAGAAAAGACAAACAAATAGACTTAACAAAATATGAAAAAGAGATTGAAAGGCAGATAAACATAAACTTTTATGGTTCATTTGAGATTATTCCTAAAAACTTGAAGGAAAATTTATTTAACGGCATCATTCTTGCAGGCGGTGTTGAATTATGAGGGCTATAAGAAGATTTGATGAGTTCATAAAAGAAAACATTGTCAAAAAGCAGGGAATAGACAGGTCAAGAGC
>CAZBGH010000037.1:0-11927 GCA_964491335.1 uncultured Methanosarcinales archaeon
TCAAGGTGTTATTGTAGAATTAGATAAAAATTTGCTTTTTGAAAGTTTTAGAAGGATAACTAAATATAACCTTAATATATTTGACTTGATTAATTATGTAACAGCTTTACTAAATAATTGCTCATCATTTGTATCTTACGACAAGCATTTTGAGAATTTAGAAATAAAAAGAATTGAGCCTTAAATTATAAAAAATGTCTGGAGATAACATTAAAGAGAAACTTCAAAAATATTTTGAATTAACTTCAAAAGCACTAAAAAAAGTGAAAATTCCTGCTAATTTAGATATAAAATCCAAAAAATCCGCAGAAGATTTTTTGGACTTATCGCAAAGATATTTTGATGATGCAAAATATTTTGAGAAAAAAGGAGATTTAGTTAATGCTTATGGTGCGGTTGTTTATGCACATGTTTTTCTAGATGCAGGTGCAAGGCTTAGATTTTTTGATGTTGGAAAGGATAATGACTTGTTTATGATTGATTAAGTCAAAAACTCCTTTATTAGGATCTTTACATCTTGAGTAGCATTAAATCTCTCAAACAGTTTCATCTCTCTTTCTAACTCTGTCACTCTTACATCTTGCTCTTGGTCATGCTCTTCATCCTGCCATCCAATAAATATATTTGACTTTCTCCCTCTGGCTCCTATTTCTTTTTTCATTTCTATTAATGCTCTTTTAGCATCTCCTAAATCAGCTCTTGAGTGATTTGGATACATGGCTCTGCTTCTTTTTGTTGGATAGAATGGATGATAATTAAAATCTACTGGAACACTATATTTTTCAGCTAAATCTAAACTATACCTTACTGTATCAACAGTTTCTCTAATTGCCTCCTCACCTACTAATTCTGGAGGTTGAAAAACTATATTTACATCAAGGCCAATTTTTCCCTTATACTTACCAACTGTTGCAAAAGCTCTTTCTATTCCTTGCTTTGTCATTCTTTTATTCAATTTTCCAATCCTCACTTCATCACTCTGAGATTCAACCCCTAAAATCACTCTTGCTTGCTGATCTTTTCTAAGATGTCCAACTAAATAATCTAAAGAATCTTCTGTTACATACATTTCTCTTGAGTCGAGAGACACTACTTTACATCTTTGCAAAGAGGAGGCATAATCTAAGATCACAGATAGTGTTTTTCTTGAGATTTCTCTTTTATTTAGCGTTGAACCAGAGTTATATAAAACTAAGTGCTCAACACTAGAAAGAGCATCAGCATAGTATTGTTTGAAAAATTCTAATCTTTCTCTGTTCATTTCCGTACTAAATTGTGTTCCTTCTCCTGCTCCAATATCACAATGATGGCACTGCTTTGCTGTATAAAAGGGACATTCTCCATCCTTAAACTCATTACCAAAAACTAAAGCTAAGCGACTACCATACATATCTTTAACAGGCTTAAACAAAATTGACTGATCCGGAATAGCAGAATTATTTGCCATTATTCTCGCCTCTAGAAACTAAGAAATTACCAATTGCCAAATAATCGATTCTTGTTTTTAGTAATGTATTTACTGCATCTTGCGGAGTGCAAACTATTGGCTCTCTGTCATTGAAAGATGTATTCAACACAACAGGAACACCTGTCAAAGCCTCAAATTCCTTGATAAGTTTGTAGTATTTTGGATTTGTTTCTGCTCGCACTGTTTGGACCCTACTAGTTCCATCAACATGTGTCACAGCAGGAATTAGTCCTCTCTTATTTTCATGCACATCATACGCAAAAAGCATGAAGTCAGAAGAGATTGATTTTTTAGGTATTCTAAACCATTCATCTGCTTTATCTGCTAATACTGAAGGAGCAAATGGTCTGAAGTATTCTCTGTGTTTTACTTTCATATTGAGAACATCCCGTATTTTAGGATTACGGGGATCAGCCAATAGTGTTCTGTTTCCTAACGCTCTAGGACCTACTTCCATTCTTCCTTGAAACCAACCAACTATGCTTCCTTCAGAAACAAGCTTCGCTACAACTTTTTCTATATCTTTTTGCTCTATAAACTTGAGACTATTCTCTTCTAAAACTGCTCTTATTTCTTCACTTGAATAGTCTGGACCAAAATAGGAGTGGTTCATAACAAAAGAGCGAGGACTACTTAACTGTTGATTCCAAATAAAATAAGCTGCGCCTATTGCTGTTCCTGCATCGTGAGCTGCAGGCTGAACATAGACATTTTCAAATAGAGTTTTTTCCTTAATAACACTATTTGCAACGCAGTTTAATGCCACTCCGCCAGCTAAGCAAAGATTTTTACTGCCTGTTTGCTTATAGAGATTATTAACAAGCTTCAATAAAATATCTTCTGTTAGTCTCTGTAAAGCTGCTGCAATATCTGCATGTCTCTGCTCAATTTCATCATTTGAATTTCTTTTCTTTCCAAACAACTTCTCTAACTCACTATAATCCTCTAATCTAAATTTTACAACACTATGGTTGATATTGAAACCTCTAGTATTTACTCCCACAAAACTCATTAAATGCCTGTAGTATTTCTTAGGATTTCCATAAGCTGCTAACCCCATTACTTTGCTTGCATCATATTCATTGAACCCAAGAAATTTAGAAAGTTTTTCCCACAAAAAGCCAAGACTATGTGGGTAATTAATGCTTCTAATTCGTTTTATTTTATTGCCTTTCCCTTTGTAAAGTGTAGTAGATTCAAATTCGCCAATACCATCAACAACCAAAATTGCAGCTTCATCAAATGGAGAAACAAAGAATGCACTTCCAGCATGTGAAGCATGATGACCAACCCATTGAAATCTCTCACTAATATCTACTCCATATATCTCTGACAGCTTTTGTGGAACTTGTAGCAATTTTTGGTAGAAGAAGTCCTCTCCAGCCTGGCTTCCCCAACTTCCTTCTTCTACATCTTCACTAAAGTATTTGTTTCTTAACCTTTTAGGAGGATTAAAAGAATATCCTATATACTTAACTTCATTAAGAGTAATTCCTGCCTCTTTCAAACAAAAGTTAATAGCATTAATTGGCAATTCATCAGGATTATCAATTCTCGCTGGTTTTGCATGCTTAACTCTATTAAAACGCTCCTCTTCAGCTATTGCTACCATTTTCCCATCTTTAATTAAACATGCTGAAGATTCGTGATATGCTGAGTTTATGCCTAAAACGTAGGTCATCTTAGTTACCTCCTAGTAGTTACCTGTATTGGCTATATTTAAATTTTTGTCGTAATTCATATTACGAAATTTCTCCTTACACGTGCCATGATAGAATTCGTGAATATTTACACCATTACATTTTACAACCCCTTTCCATGAATAGCATTGACGGAAAGGTATTGATCTATCTACAGGATAAAAACGCTGATAGTCTAACTCAATAACATCACCCTGCATAACCTCAACTGTACTCTCAATAGGTAGAAAACAGTGTTTCCAGCAATCCGAAGTTTTTCTCCTGTCAATGTCATCCCCAGAAATGTCGAGAATGACTTTATCAGAAAGTTGGGCAACGAAATGGCCCTTAAATCCTGTTAAAATGCCATCCTTATTCACTAAGTATGCTATTTTAGTTTGATATTCTGAGTCATCATTTGCATCAAAATTGAACTCTTTGACAGCTTGCGGTTCACTTAAGTATGTTGACTTAGGAAGAATGCAGTCATAGTACAAATCGAACTGATTGTTAATTCCCAGTTTGCGCAATATATCGCTCAAACTGTATTGTTCGTTGATTCCTTTACACACCTTATCTTTTACTTGCTGATGAGCTTTTACTGAGCTGACAGGTGTGAGATATGTTGTTACTTTCTGAGGAAGCACTTTCCCATTTTCTTTCAGAAATCGTGTTCTGGCATCTGCTAATATAGGAGTCATATCTTCATTATCTCCCAAATTACCCAAGATTTCAGAAATAATGATATCTACTCTTTCCTGAAGATTCACATCGTAAGATAGTGCATTGTGTACTGTGAACCTTTCAGAATATCCAGCATTCACGATTCTCTGCAACGCCTGAGGAATTCTTACTGGGTTTGCCTCAATTCCATAAACATGTTTCGCACCTGCTTCTAATGCCCATAATGCTAATATGCCTGTACCTGTCCCTATATCAGCAACAGTCATGCATGGTTTAACGACTTCTTTAATTGCTGCCTCATAAGAAACCATTCTAAGATGATCGCGAAGCATCAACTCATGGAAATCATCATCCCAGCTGAGTATGTCCTCAGATAAAGGGAACCATACTTGCTCCCCTTCATATTTCATTTTTTGATTTGTGGTAAAATCTCTCGTCTTAGTCATCATGCCATAGTGATGACTTCAGAGATATAAGAAATATCTGAGCTAATTTTAATCATTTAATAGAAATATTTATAAATAATAAAAGAAGAATGATAATAAAATGGCTATAAAATTCGGAACAGAGACAGTTTTTGAGTACAAAGAGAAGCTTAAACTTGATAAAAAAGATACAAAAATAATCTACGAACTTTACAAAAATGCGAGAGTTCCTATAAGCCACATAGCAAAGAACGTAGGCTTATCCAAAGATACCATAAAATATCGTATTAGACGGATGGAAAAAATAGGTTTGATTTTGGGCTATACTGCAGTAATAAACCTCAATCGCCTTGGCTATCATTGGAATATTCTGCTTCTGCAAACAAAATTCGCAAACATAGAGCAGGAAGCTAAATTCATTGAATTTCTACAATCATCAAAAAATGTCATAAAAGTAATGAAATGCAGTGGAAAGTGGGACTACCAATTAGATGTTGTTTTTTCTTCCCTTCTGGAACTAAATGAAATTATCAAAAAGATAAAAGAGCTTACTTTACTGCTAGATTTTTCTGTATTAAACTGCCTAAAAGAAATAAAATATTCTCATGTTCCACCAGTATTTTTTAGTGATTTAAAGCAGGAAATTGTCCAAGCACCAGTAGGTAGAGTTGACGAATTGAAAGAAAAACTAGAAATTGATGAGATTGACTTGCACATTATAAAATCTCTTGTAATAAATAGCAGAACTTCTCTTCTTGATATATCAAAGATAGTTAGCCTATCTCCTGACGCTACAAATAATAGAATAAAGAGATTAGAGAAAAATGAAGTGCTATATGGATATATACCTATAATTAACACAGCTTTATTGTTTGACGAACATTGGATATTTATCCAGATTAGTAAGTTGCCTCCTGAATTATTATCTTACCTAAAGCAACATAAAAACATACAAACTATCTACGAAATTGGCTATCAATATGACCTATTCTTTTGGATAAGCACGACAACTGTAGGAGAATATGAAGTAATATTATCTGAAATCAAACATAGATTCTCTAATGTGATTATAAGAATTGATTCTGTTCTTGCACTAAGAGAGTATAAGTATACAGAATTTCCTTCGATAGAGATTAAGTTTGCGTATGAGTAGAATATCCCATAGGAAGTTCTGACCCGATTGGCAGGTCAAAACTTTCATGTAGTAGTAGTAGTAGTAGTAGTAACTATTACACTATTAAATCCTTTTTCATAATGAACCATGCATAAATACAAATGGGTAACATTATCTTTTACAGCTTGTTTCTATCAAAAAAAGAAGAAACAAGAGTAGAGCTTCATAGAGGAAAGAGAGTTTATAGGACGTTGATTAAAGATTTGATTTTAGACATAAAGAAGAACGATACTGTTTACTTATTAGGTGTGGATGAAAATATTTTAGAAATAGTTGAGCCTATCTACCTTAAACAATATTTTACGATTATTAAAGAGAAAATAATCATTGCAAGGGGTGGAAAGAAAGTAAAAGAAAAGAACTTAGAATATAAAGAATTAGACAAAAAATACTTAGGAGATACAACGACTGTTATCTATCAAGATAAAGTGTTTATTTTTGTCTGGGGTAATCCTTATTACTTAATCACAATCAAAAGTAGAAAAATAGCAGAAACATATTTGAAGCAATTTAAGTTATTGTGGGATATGGCTAAATAGAAATTGTTCCTTTTAATTCTAAAAAATCTATAATTCACTCAATGCAATTTCAATTTTCTCCACTACTCTTTTTGCATTTTCTAATAATTCGTTCAGGAGTTTCTCATTGACGGTTGTTTCTGTCCCATATTGAAATTCTTCTCGGAGTGATTTTGCATCTTTTGAAGTCATCTGCTCTGTTGTCCTAATAAAAGCAATGTCTTTTAGGTCAAGATTAATCTCTCCTTCTTCTATTAAATATTCAACAGCATTAATTGTACATTCATGATTTTTCGATTCATAACCAAGCTTGAAAAGTACTCCAAGTAAAGCATGATATATAGAATAGTAGGATTGTGAAACACCCCAATCACTAAAACCGCCTTTAATATTATAGTCGGCTGCACGAAGATTGTGTTTTGCTTTGTTGATATGCTCCTCTGACAACTTGTCATTTGGCTTAATTTTTTTCATTCTTGTTTCTCTTACCAAACACCAATCAAGCCTTTTCTTATGAATTGACATTTTTTATGACCTCCACATATATTGATTCACCTTTAAGCACAATGCCTTCTTTCATCATTCCTAGAATAGCTTCTTTCCTTTGTTTCATTGCTTTTATTAAATCTTCCTGCTTCATAATCAATGGAACAACTGGTTTAGTTCTGACTTTAGAGATTTCTAAACAAAAATAAGTTACTTTTTTGGTTTGATTGCTGATAAAGAGAACATCAACATCATTAAACTCTTTTCCCTTCAGAACAGAACCAAAAATAATAATCATCTCGGTATCTTTAAATTTCATCACTTCATCCGCGTAAACCTTTACGTGCCCTTTGAGATTTCTCTTTTCTGCTAAAAGAAGAAGTTCGCATAGTTTTGTAGTTTCGGGATTATCAAAATTCAGTTTATAATGAGACGCATTGCTGATTTCTTTTTTGATAATGATCTTATCTTTCTCAAGTTCCTTGAGAATTTTGAATGCGCTACCCACACTAATCTTATTCAGCTTAGCGATCTGATTAATATTGTAACCAAATTCATAAATATTTCTCAATAAGTACATTATTACTCTTGCAGTATTCTTCTGTATCATTTTCAATATTAGTGAATAATCATTCAATAATAATGAATGATATATAAATGTTGCGTCTTTGAACAAAATTGTCCCCCTAGATTCTTGTTCTCAAAATAACGCTAACACCCAAACAATAGAACGGAACTCCCCTTGATGTAATAACTAAAAAAGCCTTCAGCTTGGAAGAGAACTCCCCCAGTCCTTCGAACAGTTACATTTTACTTTGTAAAGAAATTTTATCCTTCTAAGAGGGGAGTTCCTAAAAACTAATGGGGGACAATTTCTAATCTTTAACTAATTCCGCTACTTTTGATTCTAACAGTGATCTCTCCTCTTCATTGAGACGTCTGCGATATAACAAATATTTAGCATCTTCTCCATATAATTGAATATGGTCTCGCATAATCTCTTGGGCACGTCTTCCCCGAAGTAGAGATGTTCTCGACCAAACAATCATTGCTCCTAAATCTTGCGGCGGATCAATAAGCTCATATCCTCCTACACGATGCTATTTAATTGCTTCAACAATTGCTTTAGCACCATACTCAATACCTGTATCATGCAATCATTGATACAGACCCATCAGGAACAAGATGCTCACTACCAGATAGTCTGAATGCGTAATTAAATTGCTCTGCTAAAACTGCATCTTGCAATCTATCAGCATAAGAATATGGAAAATCTTTCAATTTAAGACCTTTAACTGGATCCCATGCAATTCTTCTTGCAATATCTTTCGGAAATAGCCCTAATTGAGGAGAGACTAATTTAGCTCTCTGCTTTGATACCGAAATGTATATTCTTGCACTCATTTTTCTTTCCACCCCATCGGAACACTAGAGTTTAATGGTAAATCCCAATTATGATAAGTTCTATTTGTTGGCTCAACTGTCAAAGACTTTTCTCCTTTTTCATAATGAACCATGCACAAATACAAATGAGTAACATTATCTTTTGCAGCATGTTCCTTCATTTCTGCAACTTGCTGTTCTGTCGCTTGCCCTATCTTGACAAACCTATCTACAAAGTCATTAAACCTAATAGAAACCGGATTTACTTTTATTGTCGTTTGTCCATTAAGGTATTTTTGTACTAAATCAGCTAACATAAATGGCTGCTTTTTATCGCCTGGCGCAAACGTTACAATTTGAGCATGTCCATTATCAGCTAAG
Source organism: uncultured Methanosarcinales archaeon (assembly GCA_964491335.1). GTDB lineage: Archaea > Nanobdellota > Nanobdellia > Woesearchaeales > JACPIF01 > JACPIF01. Next base: position 8,199 of record CAZBGH010000037.1, read on the forward strand.
TAGCTATCTAAGTTTTGCAGAATATTCTCTACAAAATCAAGCCCATAAATTCCGCCTGAGGAATGTAAGTAGTAATCAATTCCAGGAGGAGTTGGCTCAAATGGCGGATTTGAAATAATATAATCAAACTTTTCTCCTTCTATTGGCTTAAAGATGTCTTCAGTATTTCCATCTCTAATTTCAATTCTATCTTCTAAACCATTCAGCACAATATTGAAACCTGCATAATTTTTTGCTCTTGGGTTAATCTCCAAAGCCGTTACCTTTTCAGCTCCTGCCTTTACAGCACCAATAGAAAGAACTCCTGAGCCTACGCCTATCTCCAGCACTTTAGCCCCTTTTATTTTCTCTTCTACAATTTCATCTAAGTAGAACTGGTTTTCTGGGTGTAGAGGGAATACTTGATCTGGCTTATTGTACTCTACTCTATCTGTAACTACGTAAAAATCCCCAATTTGGCTTATTCTTTTGTTCTTCAGGTTTTGATTTATCAAACTGACTATCTCATTTATCATGTAACAGTAGTTACTAAACTAAGTATAAAAGATTTTGTTGTAACAAAGTTTACGAAATATTTATAAAGAACATAGTATAACAAATTAAGAATGTATGAACCAGAACTAAAAGAGCTAGGGTTAACAGACAATGAGATTAAAGTTTACCTAATTTTGCTAGAGCATGGGGTATTAAACCCCACTAAATTAGCAGAGAAAACAGGACTCCATCGTTCTTACATATATGATACATTAGAGCGATTATTGGATAGAGGAATAATTAATACAGTTCTTATAAACAATAAGAAACACTATCAACCTGTAGATCCTAAAGTGTTGCGAGAGATATTTGAATTGAAATTAAGACATCTGGATTCTATTCTACCTACACTTTCTAACTTGTTTCAATCTACAAAAGAAGAAACCAGGATTGAGCTTCATAGAGGAAAAAGAGTCTATAGAACAGTTATTAAAGATTTATTAGCTAACATCAAAAAGAATGACATGATTTATCTTTTGGGTGTAGATGAGAATATTCTAGAAACAGTAGAACCCATATACCTCAAACAATATTTCAACGTTATCAAAGAGAAAAAAGTTAAAGAAAAAATTATTATAGCTAAAGGTGGAAAGAAGCTTAAAGATGAAAATTTGGAATATAGAGAACTTGATCCTAAGTATTTTGATGAAACATCTATAGTGATTTACCAGTCAAAAGTTTTTATTTTTATATGGGGAAACCCTTATTATCTAATTGTTATAGAAAGTCCTAAAGTCTCTAACACATATAGAAAACAATTTAATCTTTTATGGAATATAGCCAAGTAACTTCCACATTTTTAAAGTATATCGTATGGCATGCCTGTTAGTTTCTCCATCAGTTACTAAGTCCTGATGGATTTCGTTCCGAAGAGTTTGAGAGCCAGAACTTTTTATCAAATCTGCGAAGCAGGCAATATTTTAAGAGTGCCAGCCGTTTATCATTATAACTTAAAAGTAGTAAATAAATTGAAAGTTTTATAAATGCTAAGATTATTATTAAACATATAGTAGAGAAACTATCTTTAGAAGAAGGTATAAGAAGGGTATTTGAGTTAGGTAATGATGTAGAAACCCGTCCAATATTGATTTCTATTCATGGTCATTCCAATTGTGGAAAAACATATGTCGGAAAAAGATTACACGAAACCGCAACACAAAGAGGTTTTATTTCATGTAGGGGGCAGAGTGATGATGAACGCTCATATTTTCAGAATGGCCCAAATCCTGATTATGTTTTTATAGAAGATTATCTATTTACTGAAACTGCTGATTATGAAGCAAAAAGAATTGTTGGTAAAGGAGTAGACATAAGAGTTTTAGTGGACAATCCAAAAATAACTGGCGGTTTAGAATGTTATCCCTTCTTAACAAGTGAAGATATCAGAAACGGATTATATGACGTTATTATCGACAATCCTGATTCTAAACTTAAATAATTGAAGATTTATGTTGCGAAACAACTGCGGGCACTCTCTTTTTTAGCGAGGGCTTTCAGCTGCAACTAACGTATGCGATTAAGCGACGTTATGACGCAGGGGGCACTCGTAATCAAGTGCTGAACACAATTCAACAAAAGAAGCAAGGGCAAAAAACAAATAATCAGTTACATGTTTTTATAAATTCTTCAGGACTGATTATCTTAATATTTCTAAATGATTTTAGGTTGAGTAAATGATTATCTTGACTTACAATAAAGTCCGCATTACAAGCTAACGCACAATCTAGGATTTGATCATCTTTGGGATCATCTTTGACAATTTTAACAGATTCTTTTGTCTCAATTAAATGTGTAAAATAAAGCACAGCATTTACAACATCAACAATTTCCTGTTTTTCAAGGTTAAAATCTCTAACCAATACTTTTCTAATCTCATCAAGGATGTAATTTGAGATAAATACAATAATCTCTTGATTTATTGCCTTCTTTACAAGAATGTAAGATTTCCCTTCCCAAAATACAGCAGAGATAAATATATTCGTGTCAAAAACAACGATTGTTCTATCCACTTTGTACCTCAAGCCTTGTTAATTTTCTTAATGAAGTCTTCTTCTTTCCAGCCTTTCTTTTTAGCTAATTCTGTTCCCCATTTATGTACTTTTTCAAATACCTCATTAGCTTTTGGCACTTCAATTTTCTTTAAGATTAGAGTGTCATCTTTCCCAAATATAGCAAAATTAGTGCCTTCATCTATTTTCATCTCTTCTCTTAGCTCCTTTGGCACTACAATCTGCCCTTTTGAAGACATAGTTATTATTTCAGCCATTTTTCATCACCAGTAAGAAAGTAAGCATAACTTACATATAAATGTTTCGTTGATAGGTGGGTATGCTTCAATTTCAGGAGTTTACTTATTGAAGGCGGCTGAGAGCAAAATTTTGCTATTCAAATGCTGGAATTGTAGGTGGTCCTGTTGCTTCCTTCCTAGCTAAAAATGAACTATTTAGCGAACCGACCCTGCGAACCGCTTAATCGCTCAGACTGTCTCGCAATTAAAAAGTGCTGCCCATTGGAGGAGCAATTTTGTGTTTTGGCACAGCCTATTTTGTTAAAATGTTAACTCGATGATGTCGCCAGTATACACTTTTGGTAATTGTGACCCGGCCTGCGCTGTTAAACTCTTTTACCATACAAAGTGTGGTAAAACTTCGTTAGAAGAGTAATTTTTGGGTTAAGTGTTCGTTTCAATGAGCGAATGCGATATGCTAAAAAAGCAAAGCTTTTTGGCATCCTAAAGATCTTTGATTTTTATGACATCAAGAACAAGAATTAAGGCGAGAAAACCGTTCGTAGGAGTAGTGTGGGCGAGAAAACTCAGTTACATATTTTATTGAATTCTTCAGGAGTTATTATTTTTATTCCTCTGAACTCTTTCAACTTCAACAAATGATGATATTGTGAGATAATATAATCTACATTTCCAGCTACGGCAGTTTCAATGAAAATATCGTCTTTCGGATCATCTTTAACTACATCGATTTTTTCTTTTGGATCTACGATTATGGAATTTCTTACAATCAAATCAACCCACTCTTTAATCATTTCATCTGAAAGCTTAATTGTCAAAAACCACCAGTCATATGTCGATAAATGCTTCGCATGTCGAGAATCAGAGATTCTCGAGCATCATCGAAAATCGCTTTGCGATTTATCGAGATTTTCGAGCACAGTCGGAAATCTATGATTTCCGATGGA
>CAZBGH010000038.1:0-11888 GCA_964491335.1 uncultured Methanosarcinales archaeon
CTTTGCTCATTTGATAGAACGACGCCCTCTTTCTCAACTCTGCGGACGCAGGTTTTCGGAACTTCGTAACCGAAAACGAACTTAACAAGAATTAGGCGGTTCGCAGGGTCGCTTCGCTAAAACGCCAAGCGTTTTCCCCTACTCACCCAAATTTTTGCCAGCTCTGAAAAATTCTCCATCTCTGAAGTTTGTGGGTTGCCTCAAACTTCGAGGGGAATTTTTCGAGGGCAAAAACTTCGCCTAATTCTATAAGTTAGTTTACCAATACCTGACAATATTGGCAGAAATAAGTAAAAAGAGGGTTCTAAAACAAAAATCTATAAATATGTCCTCAACTTAAAGTTATTCATGCTTATAAATGATTCTTTAGCATTTGCTAAAAACTTGATTTTAGATGGACAGTTTTTAAACTTATTTATATCTACAGTTATTTTGTTTTTTGCAAGCTTGCTAGCTTGGTATATTTACTATAAGCAGTTAGCTAGGCGTGATTTATTTGAGATACCAAAACTTACTCTTAAGACAAAGTTTGTAAATATGTTAGATAAAATTCTTTATTTTCTAAAATACTTATTTATATTTCCTATCTATTCATTTATCTGGTTTTTGATATTTTCATTTTTGTTATTTGTGCTTTCAAAATCAAGAGCTATAGAAGACATTTTGTTTCTTGGCATAATAGTTGTAACAGCCACAAGAATGTGTGCATATGTAAGCGAAAAATTAGCAGAAGATATGGCTAAACTGCTGCCATTGACTCTAATAGCAATATTCCTGATAGACCCAAAAGCAGTAACTCTGCAAACAATCAATTCTTCATTTCCAATATTCTTACAGCAAATCCCATGGGTGGTGAAATACCTACTGTTTATTATTGTTGTTGAGTGGTTACTTAGGTTACTGCATTGGATAATAACATCTGTAAGGAAGCCAAAACAGTAGATAGTATAATTTACTTAGAGAAATTTACAAATCCCACTAACATTTGCGCAATTTCTTTGCCTTTTTCGCTTAAAGTATAAATCACTTTTTTAGGATTTTCCATAACATTTTTTTCTACGAGACCTAAAGCATTGAGTAATTTTAATTTATTTGATAGTGCACGTGGAGTCACTTTTAAATGTCTTTTTATTTTTGTAAAATGTGTTCCTCCATATATTAAAAGAAAAACCAGAACTGGGACTGTCCATTTTTTACCAAGAGCTTCCATGAGTCCAAACACAATGTTATAGCTTTGCATCATTGTAGTATACAAAATTATACTCAAGCTTATATAAATATATTTCGGTAATTCTATTAATGATGCCTAGAAGACCTCTAAAAAGATCCCTCACAGGTTTTGAAATTGAATTATTTACAATAAACAAAAATGGGTATGTTGTTAATGCATCAGACAAACTTCTTAAGAGAGCTAAGAAAGACAAGAACATTGCAATAAAAAAAGAATGTGCATCAAACATGATAGAAATTGCAAGTTATCCTGGCTTGACTGCTCCAACAGCAATGAGCAATTTGCTGAGCCAATTTGAGCATTTAACCTCTATCGCTGAAAAGGAAAACATTCTGCTTTGTCCTTTGGGTACTTACCCTGGGGTATTTAATCCATTTATGCGAAATGACAGACAATATAGGATAAAAGAATCAATTTTTGGTAAAAATAGGTTCAAAATAGCTGGCAGATGCATAGGCTTTCATAGTCATTATACTCTTCCCAGAGGCATGTTTGATTCTCAGCTTAGAGTCTTGAAACTACTTGTGAGGTCAAAAATAAAAGATAGTTTAGTCAATAGCTATAATTTCTTGATTTCCGCAGATCCTGCCTTGACATGCTTTATGCAGTCATCGCCATTTTATCAAGGTAGGTACTTAGGAAAAGATTCTAGAGTGATTATGTACAGAGGCGGTGAATATCTAAACAATCCAAATGGGTTGTATGCAAATTTGGAAGAATTTGGTGGGCTGCCCCACTATAAACCTACAGCTTTAGACATTATGGATATAATAATATCAAGGTATGAAAAATGGAAGTCTTACATAAAAAAATTGGGATTAAACATAAGAATTCTGTCTCTTTATGGTTCTATATTAGATACAACTTGGGGTCCACTTAAAATAAATCCACATGGTACTCTTGAAGTTCGAGGAATGGATATGAATCACCCTGTATACATCGTAGGAATAGGGGTTATCATTGAAAATATACTTAAAAAACTTCAAGAAGAGTTCTATGCAGTTGTTCCATCTGAAATAGGAATAAAAGAGCCATTTAAAGTAGAAGGTGATGTAATTTATGTTCCACCTTATCCTTATGTTAGAAACGAGTTGCAAAAGCATTCGGCATACAAAGGTTTTGATAGTGACATTATTTACAATTACTGCAAAAAATTTTTAAGATTTGCAGAAGCAATAATTCCAAAGGATCACTTAAAATTAATTAACCCATTAAAAACCACGCTAAACAAAAGAAAAACTGTTTCTGATGAAATATTAGATTATGCAAAGAAAAAAGGCATCAGAAAAAATGAGAAAATATCAAGTAAACTTGCTGCTGATATAGCACTGCTGCACTCAAAAAGACTTTTGGATGAGATAGTTTCTACAAGAAGAATGATTGAGGATTTAGTTTGAATAGATTTTAATCATTTACAATAAAGTAACCATAACTAACCCTGCAAGAAGACCAAATATGATTCCTCCTAAAAAGTCATAAAGTGCATAGTCCATATAAGTCTTGTGTGGATAAACAGGGCCAGTTTTTATCAGGTGTAGATGCTCGATTCTTGAGTTTAATTTATCCAATAATGCCTGTTTTGTCTTGCATTTGGCAAGTTCTTCAGCCAGATTAAAATCATTTATTACGTGATGTACCCATTCCTTGAAGTCATTCTTATCAGAGTTAAAATGATGCTGGATCTCTTGATCGCCCATTCTTCTAATCTGCTCATATAGCTCATATAAATTCTTTATAATCGCATTGTTCTTTGCCTTAAAATGCTTTGTGTGGTGAACATCTGATAAGATTCTAGAAGCTTCGTGGTAAGTAATTGGCTTATGGATCATTTCACTTTATAAAACTCATTTTATGATTGGTCTATTTTACTATTGGAACGCTTTCATTTTATTTATTCATTTCAGAAACCTTTTTTAAAGTTTTTATTCTACTAGTTAATACTTGCAGTATATTCCTTCTAGACCTTGACTTAAGCATATCTCTGGCAAGTTTAATATCCCCTATTACTCCATCAATCCATTTTGCAAAATCATTCTTATCCTTATTTACATGCATTATAAAAACATCCTTTTTCATATCCCTAACTGCATCTGCCAGTTCCTCTAAACTCTTTACTATTGGTCCATTATTTACCCAAAAACATTCAGCCCCATCAATACTTCTTAAAAACCATTTTGCAGCATCTGGTCCTGTTTTTTGGGAAAGTTTCATTTTAATACTCCTCATCAATAATACCCCTTGTTAATTAAAGATAGTTTGGTGTGTGCTTGGTAGATGTTTGAGGTATAGTAGATAATTACCCCAAATCTTAAATTTAGTCTACAATTTTCTTTAATAAATGTTTCATAACAGCTGTCTGAGTATCAACTTTATTATTTATTTTTGCAATCTCATCAGCAAGTTCATCTTCATTAAATACGTCTCTTAGCCATGTACTGAAGTCATTTCTCGTTTCATTTACATGATGCCTATAAATGTCATCACTCATATGCTCTAAGCCCTCTACAAGCTCAAGCATATCCCTTAATTTCCTGCCGTCTGCAAGCACAAAATGGTATTCTTCTGGCGCTTGACCAGCTATCTTCTTTCTAATGCTCACTTCAACACGTGTTTCTAGTTTTGGTAAAAGCTTAATAGGGCTTACTAGTTTTTTATGTGTCTTATTATGCACCTTAATCGGAATTCTGGAAGAATTAGAATACTTCAATTTTTTAGTATTGTCCCTCTTCTTTGTTTTAAAAATCTGAATTTTACCCATATTCCACCTCTTTTATGCTCTTTTACTTAACTTTTTTCCTCTTTTTAATATTTCTTGATTCGGATATTTATTAAGTTTACTATTTTTTGGGCGATTTAAAAGATTCTTTATTTTTAAAGAGGCTCTCCTGTAGGCATGCTCTTTCTCAGATTTTAGCCTCATCTTAAAATCATTAAGGATATTCATAAAAGCAATAAATGCATCATATGGGCTGTCATATGGGTTAAAGTATTTATGCACATCGCCATCATTGAACCATTTTGTGCACATATAATAGAAATGGTCAGAGATTTGCAGGTTTCTCCATTCTCCTATAAGAGCAGGGCTGCCAAAATTCTTTATATCACTCTCAAGGGAATAGAGCCCATTTATCGCCTCATTCTGCATTCTATTACCAAGCCAGGCGCTTAAATCCCTTTCAACATCTGCCCAACTTATTATATGGTGAATGTCTAATTCTCCTACTGCGTTATATCTTTCTATAGCTTCTGATGGTGTTACAAAGTCATTGTCTGGATGTTTTGACAATTCATAGGGAAGTAGCCTAATAAATTCAAATATCCCTTTATCCTCCCATTGGTGCTCTCCAAATGTTTCATAGTCCATAAAAAGATTGACAACATGACCATTCCCATTTATATTATTAATCCATCTTGCATATTTTTCAACTGTTAGGGGCCATTCACTCCAAGTTTTTTCAGAGAATCTAAAAGCTATGTCATCAGAAAGCCTATAGTTTTTTAATAGCAGTTTCATTTTTGCGGTGTGTTTTGTAGCATCAGTTTTTGCAGTATAAACATAATTTGGAGACCTCCATTGCAATACATGATCTGCACCCTCTGCAAGAATTCCCTTAAATCCAAGATTTTGTACATTATTTGCAATTTCATTATTGAAAATAAGCTCAGTATTCCTAAAAACCCTTGGACTTTGCCCAAATAATTCTTTTATCTTTTTTTGATGAATATTAACTTGTTCGATAAAATCTCTTTTCGAAAATATACTAGCTAAGGAGTGGTTATATGTCTCACTGAGAAATTCTACATTTCCAGTTTTTGCTAATTTCTCAAATGACTCAAGAACCTCAGGAGAATACTTCTCAAATTGCTCTATCACACATCCAGTCAAAGAATAGCTTATTTTGAACTTTCCATCGCTTTTATTAATAAGCTGTAACATTATTTCATTTGCTGGCAGATAACATTTTCTGGCAACCTTTTGAATCACTTCTTTATTCTTCTGCTCATCAAAATAATTATGATTTACTCCTATATCAAATACAGAGTATTTTCTAAGCCTACAAGGCTGATGTACCTGAAAATAAAAACAAATACTAACCATTTTCCCCTTTTTAACCAATTTATAATCCTTTAGTTAATCATATTTTTGTCTTTTTACTTGTAGTTTTATATTATTTCTAGGACATTAATTTTTCTTTGCAACGCACTAAAAAATCTTTTAGATTTTTGGTGCAAGAAAATCTATGATTTTCTTGGTTTTGTGAACTTTGTATCTTGTATCCATGTCCGCAACATGAGTTATTAATATTGTTAAACTTTGCAACGAGGTGTTTCAGTAGTGCTTGTCGGTCCGCCTCATATAGCTGTTCTATCAATAATTGGCGGACTAATGGCAGACACTATGTGAATCGTTTGCAAGGTATAATAGTAAATTTTATATTAATAATTAATTTTGTTGCTTTATAATGCAACTAGTTACTTATATAAATAATTTTTAATCTATTTTTGTTCTGTTGAGATTAATTGATTATAAATATTTATGCATTTTGCTGCTGGCAGATCCCATGAAAACTTCCTTACTTCAGTGCTTGCATTCTCTTTTAACTCTTCATGCAAAGAGCTGTAATTTAGCACACCTAGGATTTTATTTGAAAGTTCATCAATATCCCAAAAATCAACCTTTAGGCAATGATTAATTACTTCTGAAACTCCAGACTGGTTGGATATTATTACAGGTGTTCCATTTGTCATAGACTCAAGTGGGGTTATCCCAAAAGGCTCAGAGACAGAAGGCATTACATAAACATTGGCCATTTGATATGCTTTATGGACATCGTCACCCTGCAAAAAGCCTGTGAACAAAAATTTGTCTGCAATACCCAGCTCAGCGGCTTTCTCAATTATGAAAGGTTCCATGTTTCCAGAACCTGCCATAACAAATCTTATATTTGGGTCTTTCTCTAAAATCCTCTTTGCAGCATAGAGGAAATAGTCGGGGCCTTTCTGCAGAGTTATTCTTCCAACAAATAATACAACTTTATTATTCTTTCTTAGCCCATTATTCTGCAGAAAAGTCTTGTTTGGAGATTCAACAGCATTATGCACTACATGCACTTTATCCGGGTTTATTAAATAATTGGAAACAACCTTATTTTTTGTAAAATTGCTAACTGCTATTACAGCATCTGCATGAAGCATTCCATTTTTCTCAATATCATACACATAAGGGTTTACGCCTAAATTACCAGTCCTGTCAAATTCAGTTGCATGTACTTGGACAATCAAAGGTTTATTTTGCTTCTTTTTTATACTTATTCCTGCATGGAAAGTCATCCAATCATGGCAATGTATTACATCAAAGTCCTCCTCCTCTGCAATTTTTGCAGCTGCAAGTGTATACCTATGGACCTCTTCAAAAAGAGAATTCCCATACATGGATGGATACTTTGACTTTGATCTTGCATCTGTATAAGTATTGCTTGACATGTAAGGGCTAAGGAGAGCATTGATTTTTTTTACCTTGATCCCAAAGGCGGAGACAAGTTTGACAAATTCTGCAGAGCGATCAGAAGCATAAGGAACTACAAAAGTTATTTCAATTCCTTTATTAGCTAAAGCCTTAGTTAAGCCGTAGCATGCTGTCCCTAATCCACCAGAGCTTAGCGGAGGAAATTCCCAACCAAGCATTAATACTTTCAAATCTTCAGCCTCCTCTTAGTTTCTTTATCAATTTTTCCATGGGCAATAACCTTGGTTATAGTATCCATGTAATTATCAGCAAACTCTTTGCCCTTATCAGAAAGTTTGAAAATTCTAGCATATTCCGAAATGTACACTTCCTCAACAAATTTACTACCAAGAAGATATATCAAATGGGATTCAACAGTCTTCCAGTTTATACCTGTATCAGTAGAAATTGTATTGATTGTCTTTTCTTTACTAAATAGCGCAAATATTATGCATAATCTTATATGCTCAAAAGTCCGCTTAGACACCTGTGGCTCTTTAAAAGTCTTAGAATTATCACCCACATAACCCTCTTTTTCCTTAAAACCCATCTAAATCAAAACTCTAGTCTTAAGTTTATAAATATTGCTATTTAAGAGATAAGCTCTAAGTATTTTGGCTAGAGGTTTGGTGTGATATGGATACTTATTGCATACCTTTTTTAGAAATCATGTTATTTAATAGGCACTCTTTGAAATGATTAGACAAGCTAGGCTAACAGGAGGTTCCTTTCTAGCATTATTGTAAGTTACCAATATTAATCTTTGTACCTAATTAGTCCTTTCAAGTGGTATAAAAAGATTTTAAAACTCATTAAAAGAAGTTATATTTAATGAAACCTGATGCAGATATATTATTTGAAGTTTCTTGGGAAGTATGCAATAAAATAGGAGGTATATACACAGTAATGAAATCAAAGGCCTCTTTAATTCAACAGGCTTATAATAATAATTATTACTTTGTTGGGCCCTATATTCCTGGTAAAGTTTCTGGTGAATTTGTTGAAGGAATTCCCCCTGAAAATATGAAGAAAGCCTTTTTAGAGATATCAAATTTAGGGATAATCTGCAAGCTAGGAAAATGGCTGATTCCTGGACAACCTAGTACAATATTAGTTGATTTTGCAGGTTACAGGGAAAAAATAAATAATCTAAAAAGAGAGCTATGGGAGAGCTATAAAATAGATTCTTTAAGGGCTCCAGTAGACTATAATGAGCCTCTACTTTGGGCTTATTGCACAGGTATTATTATTAATAAATTGTCTGAGAGTGTTTTTCAAGACAAAAAAATAGTTGCACATTTCCATGAATGGTTATCTGGTGCTGGAATTTTATTGCTTAAAAGTAAAAAAGCAAGAGTAGGAACAGTTTTTACTACACATGCAACAGTTTTAGGAAGAACATTATCAAGTATGCAAATAGATATTTACAATATATGGAATAAAATCAATCCCGATGCTGAAGCAATAAAGTACAATGTAGAAGGAAAGCATAGCCTTGAAAAGCAGAGTGCAATAAATTCCGATATATTTACTACAGTTAGTGAAACAACTGGAATAGAAGCAGAACATTTCTTAGGAAGAAAACCAGATGTTCTTGTTTATAATGGCCTAGATCTAGGTAAGTTTCCTACATTTGAAGAGATTGCAATAAAACATAGGATTCAAAGAGACAAGATAAGAGAATTTATTTTCTACTTTTTCTTCCCTTATTATACTTTTGAGATTAAAGATACTTTATTTTATTTTATAGCAGGAAGAAAAGAAGTCAGGGATAAAGGTATTGATATCTATATCAAAGCTTTGGGAGAGCTTAATAAGAAACTTAAAGAAAAGAGAGTTCAGAAAACAGTAGTGGCCTTTATTTGGGTTCCTACAAATAATAGAGGAATACATTCAGAGCTTATTGAAAACAGGATTTTATATCAAGACGTAAAAGAAAGTTTAGACGACCTAGGAGACGAGACCCATAAGAATATAACTTATACTTTCGTTGCAAATAAGGAAATTAGCCCAAAAGAGCTTTTTGAAGAAGATTTTCTATTAGAGATGAAAGGAAAAGTAAGCAGGCTCAAGAAAAAAGGAATACCAGATACCTCAACGCATTATATAGATGAAAATGATGAGATATTAGGGTTAATTAAGGCTGCTGGATTATCAAATGACAAGGAAAGCCCTGTTAAAATTATTTATTATCCTACTTATTTAACAGGGGCAGATGGTCTGCTAAACCAAACTTATTATGAAGCTATGCAAGGATCTCATCTTGGAATATTTCCATCTTTTTATGAGCCATGGGGCTATACACCTCTTGAAGCAGGTGCTCTAGGCGTTTCATCAGTTACAACAGACCTTGCAGGATTTGGAAGATACATAAAAGAGCAGTATAAGAAAGAAACAGAGCATAGGCATGGTATCTCTGTCCTCTCAAGAATGAATAAGAGTGATAATGTAGTTGTGAATGAATTAGCAGATATCATGTTAAAGTTCAGTATGCTTACTACCAATGAGAGAATTGCAAGCAAATTACATGCCAGACATCTTGCTGCCAAAGCAGACTGGAAAGATTTAGTGAAATACTATATTGAAGCACATAATAAGGCGCTAGCAAAGATAATTTAATTGGTTAAAAGAGGGGATATGGTAATCGTAAATCATAATAAAGACAATTTTAACATCTTTAAGGAGGTTAATACAGACCCAAGTATTTTTCTTGGTAATAGGAATGGAAATTACCTTCTTCTCTCAGAAATACCACAGAGCAGATTCCAAGGATTTTTTTATTTTCATAATTTTAGGATGTTCAAAATCATTGAGAACATAGAGTTGCCTGAGGCAGGGGCAGTTACAGAAATAGACAACAATTTTATAGATTTTACAAGAAGAAGAGGGCTAATAAAAGAAAGATTATTTGTACCATTCTTTTTTAATTCTTTAGTTTATGATGTTTCAGAAATTTCAAAGATTGATATTTATTTTGATGTTAAAGACTCATATGATAATAGGGAATGGGGCAGGAATTATATCGTAACAAATGAAAAGAATAACATAGTATTAATTAAATTTTTTAAGACAACAGATTCAAGAGAAGACCAAGATGACAATAGAAAGGAATTTGAAATTTATATTGCGTTAAAAGCTGACATAAATAGTTATAATAGAATTGATAGATGGATTGAGAAGAAATACTTGGGTGATGCTGAAAGAAATTCTTTTCCAATTACAAGGTATGTTTATCTTCCACTAGAATTTAAGGCAAGCAGAATTATTATTACATGTTCTACGAATAAGGCGCATGCATTAGAAGAGTGCAATTATATCTTTAACAATCTACATAAAATAGAAAATGATCAGGCGAGCCATCTGCAACATACCACTTATAAAAATGATTTAATGGTAAATAATTTAGTTAATGAAAAAAGGATAAAAGTAGCATTAGACTGCGCTCAAAATTCATTAAATAGCCTTCTTGTTAATGTTCCAATTAATCATGATGTAAGGCTTTTAGCAGGCTTGCCATGGTTTTTCCAGATATGGAGCAGAGATGAGTTGGTAAGTTTAAAATCCTTTGCTTTAATGAAACATTATAAGTTATGCAAAAAAACTATTTTCACATACCTCAAAAATATTAATTATGAGGGTAGACTTTCAAATACCTATCCAGAAAATAATCTTGGCAGTGCAGACTCTATAGGCTGGCTTTTCAAAAGAATAGGTGATTGTTTGCAGATATTTGGTAAAGATGGAGTTTTGGAGTCTCTTTTGGATAAAAAAGAAATGGACAGTTTGAAGGAAAGACTAGAGCATGCTTCTTATCTACTTCTTAAATATCATACTAAAGACAATCTAGAATATAATAATGCTCTTGAAACATGGATGGATACAAAGTACGATGAGAATGATGACGGAAGAGCTGGGGCTAGGATTGAGATCCAAGCTTTACAACTTAATATGTATAGATTGCTATACCAGCTGACACACAATCGTGAATACCTTAACATGGAAATAGAGCTCAGAAAAGTTGTCAGGAAAAGCTTCTGGAATGGGAAATATTTGAAAGATGGCATAGAAGATGATACAATAAAAGCTAATGTCTTTATTGCAGCTTATGTCTATCCAAAGTTATTGAGTAATGATGATTGGATAAAATGCTTTAACTATGTTCTGCCTAGATTATGGTTAAACTGGGGTGGTATTGCTTCAATTGACAAAAACAATAAGAAATTTACAAATACCTCTACAGGAGAAAACCAAAAAAGTTATCACCACGGTGACTCATGGTTTTGGCTCAATAACCTAGCAGCAATTGTATTGTACAGAATTGATAGTAAAAAATATAAGAAATATATCAATAAGATTATCGAGGCAAGCACAGATGAGATATTATGGAATGGGGCAATTGGCTCTCATGCTGAACTGAGCTCAGCCCTAAGTATGAGGAGCCAAGGTTGCTTAAATCAAGCATGGAGTAGTGCAATGTATATTGAGATGATTGAAGAAATTGTGAAAGAGCAAAGTGTGAAAAAGCAAAGAGATTCAAAAGTGAAAAAGAATGTATTGGCTAGATAAAAAGGTTTAAATATTAGATATAATATCTAATCTAACTATGATAACTAAAGCAAAAGTCAAGAATTGGGGGAGTTCTCTTGGAATAGTTATACCTATCGAGGTTGTTAAGGAAGAGCATCTTAAACCTGGGGCAGAAGTGCTCATAGATATAAAGAAAAAATCAACATTGAGTGAAGTTTTTGGCATAGCAAAAGAATGGAAGATTGATTCTCAGAAACTAAAAGACCAGCTTCGTAAGGAATGGTCGAAGTGGTGAAGTATTTTCTTGACACTTATGCCTTAGTGGAAATAGTTAGAGGTAATCCGCTTTACAAGAAGTTCGTTGATAAGGCACTTTATACCTCACTACCTAATCTCTATGAGTTATATTACAACTACTTAAAAGACTATGGAAAAGAAGCAGCAAAAGATGTATTTTATAGATTCTTTGATTATATTGTCTTCATTAAGACAGAGCATATTTTTAAGGCATCCGCATTTAGACTTGAGCATAAAAATAAAGATATCTCCTATGTGGACGCACTTGGCTATGCAATTGCTAAAGTAGAAGATATGAAATTTGTTACTGGGGATAAGGCATTTAAA
>CAZBGH010000039.1:0-11390 GCA_964491335.1 uncultured Methanosarcinales archaeon
CTTTCATTATCAAGAATGTTAGAAAAACTTTACGGAGGAAGCAAGGCAATTCCTCTACACGCAAAGCGTGTAGTATCCTTGCCTAAGACAATAATATGCATAGGCGTTCCAAATAAAGTAGTATATTCAAATTTAATAAAAGAGAGGGTAGATGGACACTTTAGAAGAGTATGATGTCGAAGCTGATGGAGTAATTGTAAAAATAAAGATAATAGGTGGAAAGGGTGTAACAACTACTTATGAAGTTCAGACACCACAATCAAGTCCAGTTACAATAGCACTACTGGAAAGAGTTAGGCACGAGCTTATTACAGAGGTTGCAGTAACAACGCAGGAAATTCTTGACCCAAAGGTTATCAATAAGCTTAAAGATAAGTTTAGAATAAAAGCTGAGTCAATTTTAACCCAAAAAATTACAAACATAAATCCAACTACCAGAAACTATTTGATTGGAACTTTATTGCAAGAGATGATAGGCCTAGGTAAGATTGAATATCTTCTGAATGACCCAAATCTGGAGGAGATCATAATTAACTCTGCAGAAGAGCCTGTAAGGGTTTTTCACAAAAGATATGGGTGGGTCCTGACTAATATAAAAGTTGAGAGTGAAGCTCAAATACAGAATTATGCTAATATTATTGCTAGAAGAGTAGGTAGACAGATTACAACACTAAACCCTCTATTGGATGCACATCTAACAACTGGTGACAGGGCAAACGCAGTTTTATATCCTATTTCTAACAAAGGGCATACTATAACTATAAGAAAATTTGCAAGAGACCCATGGACAGTTACAGACATGATTGTAAATAAAACCTCTGATACAAAACTATTTGCATTGATATGGCTAGCTATACAATATGAAATGAACATTCTTATATCTGGCGGCACAGGCTCTGGAAAAACTTCCTTCCTGAATGTTTGCATGGCGTTCGTGCCGCCTAATCATAGAATTATCTCAATAGAGGATACTCGAGAGTTACAACTTCCCGAGTTCCTTTATTGGGCACCTCTCACAACAAGACAGCCAAACCCAGAGGGGAAAGGCGAAATTACAATGTTAGACTTACTAGTCAACTCTTTAAGAATGAGGCCTGATAGGATTATACTAGGCGAAATGAGGAGAAGAGCGGAAGCTGAAGTATTATTTGAAGCCATGCATACTGGACATTCTGTTTATGCAACTGTGCATGCAGATACAATAAATGAAACTATAACTAGACTAGTAAACCCTCCTTTGGAAATTCCACCAAATCTTCTGGCAGCAGTAAACCTAAATGTTGTGATGTTTAGAGACAGGAGGAAAGGAATAAGAAGAACTAATCAAGTAGGAGAATTCTTGGTTTCAGAAGAGGGTGGGAGAATTACAATTAAGCCTAATATACTGTACAGATGGAAGCCTACAACAGATACTGTTGTTTCTTTTCAAGAATCTGTAAGATTTTATGAAGATCTTAGCAGGCACACTGGGTTAAGCTTGGCAGAAATAAATAAAGATATAGCTACTAAAAAAGAAATTTTAGAGTATATGGTAAAAAACAAACTAAGGGATATACATACTGTTGGAAAGATAATTAACAAGTATTATTTGGATGAAGATTTTGTAGTTAAAAATGTGCAGAACAATAAAAGTCCAGATGATCTGTTGAAGTGATTAAACTATAATAAAAACAAATGAAAGTAAAAATAAAATAATGATATTACAAAACAACATAATTTATTTTCACTATAATAATTTGCAGAAGAGTCACAAGGTGTCTTCAATCAGTCCACCTGTCCATGAAAATAACCTGAATGAGGTGGAGATGGTAGACAAAATCAACACATCGTTGCAAACTATGATAATATAAATATCTCATTTAGCGGACATGTTGAGGAACTATGTTCCGAGACATCTAAGGAGCATAGCTCCCTAAATGTATGCCAAGTTGAGAAAACAATCCAAATTTGAATTATAATTACCTGCTATGAAGAAAAGTGCAAAGAAAATTAATATCCTAAAAATGATAAAAAATTTGATTAAATCTGGTGCATAATGATTAAAATACCATTCTCATTTTTACCGCCATTATTGTTACTGAGATTATCAAAGGTCTTTTTAGGGATAAGTGAGTTTATTGCTCCAATGCACCCATTATTAAAATTAAACTTAAAACAGGCAGACATTGATTTAGATGTAAGGCAGTACATAAGTATGTGTGTCTCTACAGATTTCTTTACATTTATATTCCTTTTTATAGCTTCTAGCATACTTATACAGAGTTTTGGATCAAAAAGCTCGATACTATTTGGGTTTATCATATCAACAATATTCATATTTTTTATTTTCATGGAGCAAATGGCATATCCCAAGTTAGTTGCGAATAGAAAAGTAAAGGGTATTGAAAAAAACCTGCTGTCTGCAATGCAGAATATTTTAGTGCAGTTGAACTCAGGAATCCCATTGTTTGATATTTTTGTAAATATTTCTAAAGGAGAATATGGACAAGTATCTCAAGAATTTGCAAAAGCTGTCAAAGAGATTAATGCAGGAAAACCTCAGATAGATGCTCTAGAAGATATGGCCACAGTTAACCCTTCCATCTTGTTCAGAAGAACATTATGGCAATTGGTGAATGGCATGAAGACAGGGGCAGATTTATCAAGAGTAATGGCCGGATCAATTGATGCTTTAGGTGATGAGCAAGTCATCCAAATACAGAAATATGGCGGACAATTAAGTCCTTTAGCCATGTTCTATATGCTAATAGCTGTCATAATCCCATCTTTGGGCATGACATTCCTAATAATTATTGCCTCGTTCATTAACTTATCGTCCTTTGCAACGAAAATTATTTTTTGGAGTTTGTTCTCAGTTGTAATCTTCTTTCAGATAATGTTTATTGGTATAATAAAGAGCAGAAGACCTAACTTAATATCAGACTAAAGAAAATACAATAATAGAAATATTAATAAAAAATTTTCAAGATGTACAGACTATTATCAAAACTTTATCCAAAGGGAATAAGGAATAACTATGAAGTTCTTATGGACTATCTTAATTTTGAGATTGACACAGAAATATTTCTAGGAGTTGTTTTTTTCTTCACTTTTGGAGTATCATTGGTACTAACATTTCTTATTAGCAAGATAATAAACTTTCCATTTCTGCTAATTTTTATAATTCTTTTCATAACATTTCAGTTTTTGGTATATATAATAATGCTACTTAAAGTTGACTCAAAGGCAAGGTTTGTTGAGGATATATTACCAGATGTATTACAGTTAATGTCTAGCAATTTAAAAGCTGGAATGACGACAGGGAGGGCCTTGATTCTTTCAGCCAGGCCAGAGTTTGGCCCTTTTCAGGAAGAGATTAATCAGATTGGGAAGGAGATAGTCCTTGGAAAAGAACTGGATGAGGCATTGTTGGATACTACAAAAAGAATAAGGTCTGATAAATTAAAGAAAACAGTTCTTTTGATAATCACTGGATTAAATTCAGGTGGAGAGTTAGCGTCCTTGCTTGACCAAACCGCCCAAAACCTTAGGCAGGAAAGGTTTATTGAAGAAAAAATGAGGTCAAGTGTAATGATGTATGTGATATTTATTTTTTTTGCAATAGGTCTAGGAGCACCAATGCTATTTGGCTTGTCTAGCTTTCTTGTTGAGGTTCTTACTAAAAATTTATCTCTAGTAGATATACCTCAGACAAGTGTCTCTGCAGCACTTCCTTTATCATTCGGCAAGGTTAGCATATCTCTAGATTTTGTAATAATGTATGCTTTAGTATCACTCGTTGTAACTTCCATACTTGGCTCACTTATACTAGGATTAATAAGTAAAGGCAAAGAAAAGAGAGGAATAAAATATATACCTTTACTGATAGGTTTGTCTATAGCCGTTTTCTTTTCTTCTAGGTTTCTAATCAAGACTATGATTGGATCATTGTTTGGGCTGGTATGATACATATTTTTTCCTACTACTGCCTAGTTGAATTAATGAATTGCTTTACATTGGTTATTATATTTGTACTTGATAGATTAGTGATCTCATACACATAAAATATTGGTGTTATATTAGTTGTATAAGTGAAATTACTAGTAGTTTCTGCACTTGAGATATAGTTAATAGCCCATACTTGATTGCCATAAGTAGCGATTTTATCAAACTTAGCTATGGATTGTGTGTTGTTTGCTGTTCTTACATATATTCGTTTCTCAGAAAATGTAGTAGCTAATCCTCCAATTGTGCTTTGATTTATACCCAATTCTATGTTACTATCGCCATCAGCCTCTGCCAATACTATAGTTAGATTGATTCTTAGATCCCCTGAAGAACTTGAGCTATTTTCATTTAAATTACATCCTATATAAAGGTATGATTCTGCAGTTGATAATGAATCTTGGTCTATTAATGAGCAGACATGACTTGAGCCTCCTGTGGTTGTGCAATTTCTAGTAGATGTCATTGCTGCAAAATTACTGTCATTTCTTCCAATTCTACAAATTGTATTAAAATTAGTTGAGAAAGTAACTGTTGGCGTTGGGTCGTCTGTAGAGCATGGTGAGGATTTATTTGTATTCCATACAATGCATCCTCCTAGAACTCAACAATTGTCTCTGGATGCACTGTAATCCCTTTATCACTGATTTCAAATGCAAATGTTTTGTCAGGAATTTTAGTGCCCCTCATTTTCAATATTTCAATAGCCCTTTTCCTAGTTGCTCCTATTTTCACATGATAAAGTATAATTATGCCATCTGCCTCAAACTCAAGAGCTGCAGATATTGTGTCTTGCTCTGTGGAGGTATCCTGTGATGTAAGTATTGCTGTCATATCCCATTGATTAATAAGCTCAAACAAAGATAAGGCAGCCTCTTTTTTAGTCAACTCGTCTTTATAAAGCAATGCAAAAGATGTAACACTGTCTATTACTATCCTTTTTGCCTTGGTCTTTTCTATTATGGCCTCAACAGTTCCACCACCTTCAACTAAAATTTTCTTTACTTGCTCAGGTGTGTATTCTAAATATACAAATTTTCCCTCATTCTCATATTTTTGAAGATTCCAACCAAATTCAAGCACATCTTCATAAGTCTTATTTTTCTTTTCTTCAAAAGTCAGGTATATGCCAGCTTCATTAAATTCCTCTATACCAGTAACTAAGAATTGTATTGCAAAGATTGTCTTACCTGCCCCTGCCCCACCAGCTACTAAATTTATACTATTTTTTTTAACTCCTCCAGAAATTAGTTGGTCTAGTCCAGTAATTCCTAGGGGTACTCTTGCTAGTTTCATTATCTTTTCCTTATATCTTTCTCTATTAATGAGAATGGAACCTGGCTAGGTAAAACTTTCACGCCATCTTCAATCACAAAAGGAAAAATATCTATTGAATGCTGCTGCCCCCTCATCTTTGCAACTGTAAGGCATCTCTCATAAGATGATGTTTTTCTTATCTTAAATAATATTATTAAACCATCAAACAAGAAATCCTGGGGGTCGTATTCCATAACATCTATGTCTGTTATAGATTTTTCAGCAGTGACCAATAGAGTTACTGCTGATTCCTTCATTCTAGATATAAAATCAAGAACCTCTTTTCTATAATCCATAACACCTGCTACATGAGTGTATTCAAACATTGTTAAAGAATCTAAAGCTACTCTTTGGATTTTCTTATGTTTAATAATATCCAAAGGGGTGGCTATTGACACTAGAGTCTTTGTAGACAATTGCTGCTGTATAAAAGTGATAAGGCCCTTCTCCTCATAAGCATCCAGTTCAAGCCCAAGCACTCGTGCATAATTTCTCATTTCTTCTATAGTTTCCTCTGCAGAGATGAAAAGCCCTGGCTCGTTATTTTTAGCCCCTTCCAAAAGAAATTGTATGGCAACTATAGTCTTCCCAGTTCCAGGGGCTCCTGTAATTAGCACAGCACTTCCAGCCTTTATACCTCCCTTAAGAATATCGTCTAAACCTGGGACACCACTTTTTATTAAATGCAATTAAATCACCTTCTGATAATTGTAAAAATCTTAATAGCTATTCGTTTTAATAGCTATTTTATCTATCCTACTAGTATAAAAAAGTTATTATTGCCTGGCGTTATTGAAAAGTCCAAAGTTGCCATCAATGTTGTGAAGGTTAATGAGCCAAGACTTAAGGCATGTTTCGAGATTCCAGAGAGAAACGTGCAAGCATGATGTTAAGCGAACCTGAACCGATCGCAACCGAAGCGAATGCGAAGGCACTTTTCAATGAGACCTATTGCCTAAGTGTATCTACTAAACATATGTTTTAATGCTGAGTTGCGGTATGAAAGCCTTTGCCACATATACTTTTTTATGTCAAAAACCACCCATCAGAGATGGGTGGCATGATTTCATTAGCTTCATACTCAGGTGGTTTTTGATGCTCAAAACACTAAAAAATTTGCTATGCCAATTTTTGGTGCACCAAAAATCCCTTTTGGATTTTTTAGTGTTCCACGTGTTATGGCTAGTTTTTGAGCACACAAAATTCCAACTGCATTTATTGCTAACATCCAAAACCACTTATCACAGATAAGTGGAATTTTGTTGTTTAAATTACTTAAATTATACATTTAACACTTTTCGGTTTTTAATACCCTGCCCCAATAGAGACTATCCCTATTAAAATAAGGACAATCCCTAGCCATTTATATTTATTTGTTTTCTCTCTCAAGAATTTTATCGATAGTAATGTAACCCATATGTAAGTCAATGAGGTGAGAGGATAAACTAATGATAGGTCTGCTAATCCTAAAGCTGGAACAAAAAAGATAGTAGAAATTACATATAATGCTACTCCAAAATACAAGTATTTATTTGTAACAAATGTCATGATGTTTCTATGGATTGTAGCAGATCCCTTTTTAAAGAACAGTGCACCAAAGGCTCCGATTATCCCTGCAATTACAACTAACATGACTGCAATTAAAGTATTAGACATTACATCGCCACCTCATTAAATTGCCACCTTTTGTTTATTCTTAACTTCACCATAACCTATCATAGTTAATCCGAATATAATAGCCATTATCCCAAACCATTTCAAAAATCCTATTTCTTCATTAAAAATATACTTAGCAACTAAATTTACCCAGATAAAGCTAGTTGCAATAATAGGGTACAATACTGATAATTCACCATATTTCAATGAGATAACAAGCATTAAAGCTGAAATACCATAAAACACCAACCCTAGCCATATAAAATAATTTGTAAGCAGAGCTAGTCCTGAAGCTTGTGATGTTCCTAACTTATAAAGAGTTTGTGCAGAGGCATTAACTAAAGTTGATAAAAACACTATTGCTATTGCCAATGAACTTGTTCTAGACATTTTTATTCTGGCTTATCTTACAATTTAGTTTGTGATCTTCAATTTTTTATTTAATTCGGTTTTTATTTTTTTACTTGGTATTTTTACATTATTTTAATATATTAATTTTCTTTGCATTATAGTCTCACTATTCTATTTTTATATCCTTTTAATTATTTTTTCTTATCCTATTCTCTTAACAATATTTCAACTATGGATGCATAGGCAGGTCTAGTTATAAATACCCCTATTGAAATTCCAGCAATAGTGATTAATGCAAATCCCTTTAATAGCCCTGCACCTGCAAATAGTAATGGCAGCATTGCACCAACTAAAGTGAAATATGCAGATATAATTATAAAAAATGCATTCTTTATTCTTTTCTTCCAGTCATAGATCTGTCTACTTTCTCCTCTTAATATTTCGTCTGCTATAACAATCTGATCATTTACTCCAGTCCCAACAGCCACTATTATGCCTGCTATTCCTGCAAGGTCAAGGTTCCAGCCAATGGCAGATGAAAATCCTAATAATATTATTATTTCAATTAACATTATGAAAATAATTGGGAGCGATGTTTTTAAGTTTCTATATCTCAAGTAAATAATAATAGTAACAGTGATAATTGCTAATAGCCCTATAAATAATGAGTTTCTTATGAAAACCGAGCCAAGATATGATGAAATTGTATCAACCTTAACAATATTTAGTTTAACAGGTAAGGTTCCTGTTATAAGAATAGTTTGCAGTCTCTTCATATTTGCTAAAGTGTTAAAGGCTGCCTCTTGTTCTGTTAATCCAAAACCTGAGCCAGATATTTGGATATCTGTAACAGCCCTGCCTTTTAAGTCTGCGCCTATATTTAACTCATCCACTTTCCTGTCATCAAGATAAAGAATTAATTTCTCACTTAAATACCCATTCTGGCCTTCTTTAATTATATTTAAGTTTTTAGTTGCATTTGCCTGGGCTTCTGCTGCATCCGGTGTTAATGCTATGCTAAACGCAAAACCACATACCCAAGAGCCTTGAAATGGCGAGCAGCCTCTATTAGGGTCAATACCTGAGCAGTCTGCTGTTCTACATACATAGCTTACATCCTTGCCTCCCCTAAATACTGTTGTATTAGATATCTTTGCTTCAAATTTTCCCTGTTTAGCAAGTAACTCTCTGACATCCTCTTCATTTGCACCAGCGATCTCAACAACAACATATTGATTTCCTGTTAAGTCTGAGGCTGGCTTTATAACAATATCACTAAGGCCATAGACATTAAGCCTCTCTTCCATAGTAGAAGTTAAATCTGCCAGATAAGCCTTTGAAACCTGTTCAGCAGGCTCTATAAGTACTCTAGTTCCTCCTTCTAAATCAAGACCTTTCTTAATATTGGTATAAGAAACTTCATTAACACTTATTCCTAAATCTACAGATTTAGTTTCATTATCTAACACTCTTGACACTAATCTATATTGAGCCTTATTTGTTTTAAGAAAGATTGTTTGATTCAGCTTAATCTTGTCAACTTCCTCATAATAAGATTTAACACTTGAAATATCTTTATTATTTATCTCTAGTATTATTTCCCTTGACATCTGTCTAGTATTTGGCAGAGGATTCTGCAGGCCTGCTAACGATGCTGAACTATTTTGTTTAATATTTTTGATGGAAACACCTTCAACAAAAGGGTTAGGAGAGATAGCAATCAGTGATAGCACTAATGCAATTAAAACAATTATTACTCTAAAATTTTTCATTATCTTCCTTATCTTAATCATTTTTTTTCTTTATCTTACTTGCATCTTTTTTTCTTTTCTTTCTAAATATAATCTTAATATACCTACATTTTGTATCCACGTGTTTGGAATGTCTGCCAGTAGTCCCATTAATAGGATAAACATAATCTGCCTTATAACCTCTGATTGTGTAAATACTAATCCAATGGTAACAGCTGCAATGGCTGTAATTGTCATAGTTATTCCTGTTTTATAAGCCTCAACGATTCTTTCAAATACTGTCCCTTCTGCTCTCTTCAAAACTCTGGTAGACAGAAGAATGTCTGTATCAACTGAATAGCCTATTAGCATAAGAAATGCAGCAATTCCACCTGCACCTATTTTTATATTAAGAGCGTTAGTCATGGCAAGAGCAAAGAGTATATCAGAAAAAGCTGCTAGTATAACAGCCATACTAGGAATAAAGGTCCTGAAAGAGATAAAGACTACTATAGACATTAGCAGAAACGCTAGCCCACTTGCAAGCAAAAGCTCTACAAAAAAACTTCTACCTAAAGTGGGGCCTGTTACCTCAATTGAATAGTCTTTATCAGTAATACCAAAATAAGATTCAATTTCTTTTAAGAATTTCTGTGATAGCTCTTCATTATTAGGGTCAATTTCTGCTTGCAAAATTATTCCTATTTGTTTGCCTCCAGAAGTCAAAACTCTAGTTGATGTTCCCACTTGGAACCTAGATGAGAAATGTTGAGTTACCTTATCTTCATTATAATCTTTATTGACTGGAACTGTAAAAGTTATACCTCCTTTAAGAGATACGTCTTTATTCAAAAAATCTCCTGTTGAGTAAACCTGATAGCTTATCTGTAAGATAGAAAAAATAAGTAGTGCAAAAGGAATTATCAGCAATAACTTGTATTTCTTGTCATAAACATCTTTTATTCTGTTTAAACCATTATCTAAAATCCCCATCGTGAAAAAGATAAAAGAGTGCTTTATAAAGATTTTGGTATTACTTTAGGCATGCTTTAATAAACCCTAAAAACATCTGTTCAGGTTTTTTAGGTCTAGAACTCAGTTCAGGGTGAAATTGGCTTCCTATAAAAAAAGATTTTTTAGGCAACTCACCAATCTGCATTATAGGATATTTCGGATGTTTCCCAGAAAATACAAATCCTTTCTTTTCTAATGCATCAACATATTTTGGATTTACTTCATAGCGATGCCTAAAGCGCCGCTTTACCTTTTCACCATACAGCTTGTAAGCAAGTGCGCCTTTTTTGATAATAACGTCTTGTGCGCCAAGTCGCATATTTCCACCTAAACCCTCAAGTTTTTTCTGCTCTGGAAGCGGATCTATTAATTGGCAACTTGTTTCTGGGTTTATTTCAGTACTATTCGCATCTTTCAATCCTGCAACATTCCTTGCAAATTCTATTACAGCCAACTGCAAGCCGTAGCATAATCCAAGAAAAGGTATATTTTTCTCTCTTGCATATTTAATGCAGGCTATTTTCCCTTCTGCTCCTCTCTTGCCAAATCCACCTGGAACAATTATTCCTTTAACACCTTTTAATGCTTGCTCAACCTTTAATCTTTTTCCCTCAATCTCTGTAGTTTCTATCCATTTTATCCTAACTTTAATACCGGTGTGTATTCCTGCATGCTCTAAGGCATTTAATATGCTAGCATAAGAATCTCTTAATCCTGTGTATTTTCCTGTTATCCCTATTATTATCTCTTTTTTAATGCTATTAATTTTGCCTGTAAATTCTTGCCACTCTTTCCAAGCCTTTTTTTCCTTTGTCGTATCAACTCTATCCTTCAGTTTTAATATATCTAGAACATTCACATCTGTCATGGAATCTTTTAGCAACGAAGGAAGTAAATAAATGCTGTCAACATCATGAATACTAACAACTCTCTCAACTGGAACATTTGAAAAGACACTAATCTTCTCCCTAACTCTTTGGCTAACTGCATTGTTTGCTCTGCAAGCAATTATATGTGGCTGTATTCCAGCACCCATTAAGCTTCTGATGCCTAGTTGTGCTGCTTTGCTTTTCTGTTCTCCAAGGAAACCAGGCTCTAGAATGTATGTCAGAGCTACAAAACAGACATTGTCTCTGCCTTCCTCGTAGGCAAGCTCTCTCATAGCTTCAATGAAATAATTATTTTCAATATCTCCAACTGTCCCACCTACTTCAACAAAAACAATGTCTGCATTTTTCTTCATAGCCAAATTTCTTAAAAACAGCTTAATTTCACCAGTGACGTGTGGTATAAACTGTACATCTCTTCCCAGATATTTTCCTTCTCTTTCCCTGCTAA
>CAZBGH010000040.1:0-11361 GCA_964491335.1 uncultured Methanosarcinales archaeon
AATCTTATTCGGATATGTTCAAAGAATAGACATCATTCACTAAGATGACATTGTCTATTGAGATATAGATTTATATAATAGAAAGTGTTAGTTATAGTACTATGCTGTCACCTTTTTTGAAAAAGTTGCTCTTTGCAAGGCAGTTTTTTATAGTAGATGGAAAAATAGAAATCCTTGGCAAAAAGCAGGTTATGCTACCGAGTGACTTCATATTAGAGTTGCAAAGGCTTGAGCCCGAGTTAGCTTACAACACTGTAAAAAAAGTTATGATGAATGATATAAAAGATTACGCAACAAAACTAGGGGCAAACGGAGAAAGCATGATTAAAAACATTGATGACCTTTTTGAGACATTTGGTTTAGGCAAATTAGAGATAATTAATTTAGATAACAAGAAAAAGACATGTATTGTAAGAGTTCATAATTCTCCAATAATGACAAACAAAAAGGGAGAAAGCAATTTTGAAATTACAAATTCAATAATTGCAGGTATGTTTTCATTTCTATTTAGCAAAGAGGTAGATACAAAGCAAATCAAAAGAGCTGGAAGAGATTTTGACTATTGTGAATATATAGTAAAGTAAAGTATAGTAAAGTAAAGAGAGTGGGATATTATGGTAATACATAAAGGAAAGTATGTCACAATCGGCATCGGTTATAGTAAAAACAAGAACCCATTAAAAGCAGGTGAAGAAGCTGCTAATGAGTCAATTAACGGATTTACTAAAGAGCCAACTCTCTCACTTGTATATACAAATGCTGATTACGACCAAAGTGAAATAGCCAGTGGAGTAAACAAGGTTCTAGGGAAAAATTGGGTGGGAACATCTGCTGACAAGCAGTTCAACAGTGATTTTGGTTATAGCAAAGACACGGTTGTCTCTGTATTAAGCATACAATCTGATTATATGCACTTTGGTATAGGGGTTGCGAAGAATTATAGGAAAGATCCAACTAAAATGGCAATAAAAGCAACTGAACAAGCAATTAAAAGTATAAAGTCTGACAAATATCTTGATTCTTATATACAATTTACTAGAGCAAAGAAACAAGAATATAACAAGATAGTAAAAACCCCACCTTATTTTATTTTGACTTTTGTCAGTGGAGCAGAGTTCAAAAATAAAGAATCTGTTCCTGGCAATGAAATAGAGTTCCTTAAAGGGATACTAGAGTATTTAGGTCCTAACATACCAGTTTTTGGAGGAGGTAGTTCATCAGATTTTGAAAAATATCTATATAAAAGTATAGGAACAAATTATCAGTTTGCAAATGGTGAATTAATGGAAAATGCAGGGGTAGTTATTTTCGTTATATGTAATCTATTATTTTTAACAAAAGTAAAGCATGGTTACGTAACTACAGACAAGTTTGCTGCAATAACTAAGCTAGATAAAGCGGGCTATGAAATCCTTGAGATTAATGGCGATGGACCTATAACGGAATATTGCAAACTTATAAATGTTAGAAAAGAGGAGTACTTAAAAGACCCTTTTAAGTATAGTTTAGAAAATCCTTTTGGAATGATAACACTAGAAGGGGATACTTATATTAAAGAAGCCATGCCAAATCAGGATAATAAAACATTTCATTCTACTTTAAAACTAAGGAAAAATTATGTAATGAACATTCTAAAGTATGATGAGAAAAATCACTTTAAAACTATGTTTGATACACTAAATGAAGCCTCAAAAAATAAAGGTAGAATCGCATTAGGTTTATTTTGCAATTGTTCAACAAGAAGACTTTTAATGAGAGAAGCTGACAATAAAATAATAAAAGATATTAAGACCAAATTTAAAACATTGCCCTTTTTTGGTTTTTATGCTTTTTCAGAAATAGGGAGTACTCCAACTAGTTCAGCCCAAGTCCATGGAGAAACTGTAACATCCTTAATAATATTTGATAAACTATTAGTAGAATAAAGTAAGATAGGAACAAATATGATAGAACAAAAAACAAAACAAATTCCTCACCTAAATATGGCATTTGATGAAGGAAAAATAGACTTTATGCAGGTAGAGAAGAGAAAGGATTTAATTTTTAGGTTGTTTAAAAATCAGTTTATTTTTAATAAAAGAAACGTACCATTCTATGGAAGATTATATAGGAAAATTAGTGAAAACTCTTTACAAAAATATGAGGATTGCATAGTGTTAGTACCTACTATCGATAAGGACAGCATAAGAAGCTTGGAGTCACCATATGACTTGCTAGATGAAGGCTTAAACCAAAATTTGAGTAAAATCTATTTGCAGAGAGGCACAGGTGGTACCACAGGGGAGCCAACAAGTATGTTTTTTACATATAGTGACTGGAAAATAATTTTAAATGCAATGACAAGGTCATTGGCAGAATTGAGAACCCTAAATAAAAGAATAATAGCTTTTAATAGTTATCACCAAGGACATATATCAGGACCAATATTTGATGATACCATAAGAAGAATAGGTGGATTGCCTATTGTGCGAAATTTTGGAAATAGTGATGAACAGGCAGTTAGACAAATGAAAAAACATAGATGCAATTTGATAATTGCTCCATCAATCTCAACTCACAAAGGAAGCAGTGTTGAAAGTCTTTTATCAGCTGATGCAAAACTTGGATTGAATTATATAAATGGGAAAAATATAGACGTCATATTTTGTTCCAGCACTAATTTAACTAAAGAGGTGTATAAAGAATTAAAAGACCTAGGAATAAAATATATATATAATTATTATGGCTCAACAGATGTATTGCCAACTGCAATTTCATGCCAACAAAGCCCATTTGACTTACACATTCTTTTTGGACACATAGCCCTTTTTGTGATAAATAAAAATCAGATACATGTAAAATCAAATGAAAGAGGGCTTGTAATCTCCAGCAGAATTGCAAGCTATGACCACAACAATAATATTTCAACAAATCAAGGCACTCAATTATTAAATTTCCACATAGGGGATGAGGTTACATTTATTGATAAAAAATGTGAGTGTGGCAGAACAACACCTAGAATTAAAGATGTGAAGAGAGTAAGCTTTGTAAAAGAAAAAATGGAAAGTGGCTGTGAAGTGTGGTAGTAATGCAAAATTTGATTTCTTTGCCAAATTATATTAATGGAGGATTCAGAATTTCAGAGGATAAGAAAATCCTTAAAGATTATAAAGGTAATGATATGGCTATTATTTATAGTGCCTCTGATTCAGATTTGAGAGAGGCTAAAAGAAATTTATCAATAATAAAAGATAAGCTAAAGAATATTAAACTTAGCAAAATTATTAATTTAATAAAAAAGAGCATGGATTATTATTTTACATCAGAAGAATCTTTCATTATAGTATCAAAATTAACTGGAAGTCCCCATAATTATGCAAAAAAAATGATTGAGGAATTAAGAGAATGGGCTTTAAATATAGACGACTATATAAAAATGTGTTTTAACAGTTCAGATTATGATAATGTTCCATTGGTTTTTGAAAATAATGTAATTGCATATGAAAAATATGTGCCTTCTGGATCAGTGATTGGGATTTTACCGAAAAACAGCGAAGCAGAATCTATATACCTAATATTGCAAGTTTTATTAGCCAAAAGCCCTTCTATTATAAAAACCACCTCTACTTTGGGTAGCAGTTTTAGTTCACTCGAATTAGTCATGGCTCTAAATAATGCAATTGATGAATTAAAAGATCCCGAATTAGAAATTATAAGAAAATCTGTTAATATTGTAAACATATTTAATACAGAACAAGAAGAGATCATAAAAAAGCTTGAAATAGAAAAAGGGATCTATATAATCTTTGGTTCTAATCAAACTATTCAAAAGATTGAAAACTCTTTGCAGCGTAGCAGCCTGCAGAAGATAATAAAAATGGGTACTGGATTTAGCATTTCGGTAGTTTTAGATGATGCTGACTTAAAATTTGCTGCAGAAGAGATATGCACCTCTGCAGCTATAGATAGAGGTAATGACTGCGTATCTACAAATATAGTTTATATCGAAGAAAAAGTGATCGATAATTTTCTAAATGAAGTTAAAAACATATCACATAAATACGAGTCTAAAGATCCATTTTCAGAAGACAGCATTATAGGCCATATCAATAATGAAGACGTTGACATAATTAAAGCCACACTAACTATACATAATAAAACTCATTTATTAAGAGGTTTACCACAGACAATACATTTATCAATACTTGAGCTTGAAGAGCATGATCATTTTGAAGAATTTCCTGGTCCTGTTTTGGGGGTAAGAAAATTCAAAAATTTAAAACATTTTTTTACACTTTTTCAAAGAGATTTAGAAAGAAATAGTCTAAAAAAAAATCTAGTTTCATCAGTCTTTACTAAAAACGAATCTAAATTTGAAGAGATCTCCAATAACATTGACTCATTTACTTTTAAACTTAATAAAGGAAGCGAAAAAATGAACTTCTTCCTAGAGCATCAAGGTACTTATTTAATAAGAGAGTTATTAGATAAGAAGACCATTGAAAAATAAATTTTTGTAATCAATAAAAACCTTTAAATAAGAAAGCTGAAATAGAGGAAAAAGATGAAAATCAAACATATATTCGTCCCGGCACTTGATGTGGGAGAACTTTTACCATTTACTGTTAGAGGAACTAAAACATTAAAAGAAAGCATCGAAGAACAAGAACGAGCAAAAAAAGAACTAGTAAAATTTATAGACACTCTTGAAAAGAACCATAGAGAATCTATTTACTATATGGGTATTGATGTAATTGAAGCTAAAAGTTATGAGCGTTTTATTTTAGAAAAGGGGGGATTTTTTGAGATTATGGTTGAGGCTCCTGTAGCTATGAATGCCCATTTCGTCAAGAGAGACCAAGCAAAGAGATTTGAAGCTGCCTTAAAGAAAACACTTAGAGAAATTATGAAAAAGGATAAGATATCTGAACTATTCATAAATTCAATAGAAATTAATAATGAGCAAGACCAAAGCCTTACTTATGAGGAATGGGACAAGATAAAACGTATAAAATTACGCTAAAGGTTTAATTTTTCTTTTAAGTATTTTACATAAAAAATATACTCAACAATGAATGTAACACTTTTGAAAAGACAAAAAATAGACTGATTGTAAGAACAGCGAAAATAGGGATTGATTTAACTCCTGGTTTGACATCTCCCTTTGCAATAGTGGCTACTAAGAGCGCAGAGAATATTGAGGTAATAAGTAGGTTTACAAATATAAATAACTTAAAATCTTCAAGCTCTATACCCTTTGTTGAGAATTTTATTGGTATAGCTACACTTGTGCTTACTTCATCAAAATTCAAGTCTGTTGATAAGGTTTTTACTACAATGAGCAGCTCGAAGGATAATGCAAAAAGTAATGGGGCAGCAACTATTGTAGCAAATGTTATAAAGATAATATAAGTTGTCACGTTTTCTGCCATCTCTTTCTTTGTTAACTGATTTTCTTGTATATTAGAAGCAATTCTGTTCAGCAAATTTCCAATTTCACCACCTGCATCTAACCCTTCTATGAGTAAATTTACAGTTCTTTCAAGAAGTGGGGAATCATATTTAGCTGCAAAATCTAGCAGTGCTTTTTCTAAATCTTCTCCAGTCATACTCTTCTTTGCAACTATTTCAATCTCCTTCGCAAGTATCCCAAACCTAGGTCTTATTGAGAACCATAGAGCTTTGTCAATTGACATTCCAGCTCTTATATTCGCAGATGTTAGTTGTAAGAAGTCAGGAAGCACTTTTTCTATTTCTTTTGTTCTATTATAAATCCTGATGTTCATGTAAAATAAGAAACCCAATAACAATAAAAAGAAACTAACTGCAAAAGAGAGAATAATTAAGCTTAACATAGTGATAATGAAGTTAATCAATCCATAATTTTGTGACTCAAAAATCTTGAATCCGGCATAAGCTACTGTAATCATAGTTAAGATATAGCTAATAATATATAGTTTAGTAAACAGATCAAAAAGGGATAACTCTATACCAGATTTTTTCATTTGATTCAATAGAATGTATTTCAGCCTTTTTGAGAATAAAGCCTTTTCTACCCTTTCAAATATTTTCTCTTTCATCTTTTTGATTAAGTATCATATTTCAACAGCAGGTCTTGACATTTTTATAACAGCTATAAACATAAATTGTATAAAAGCTATAAAAATAGAAATAGTTATGAGTAATGGTAAGGTTAGCTCAAAGCCTATAAAAGTAGAGAGTATAACAAGCATAGCCATTCCTAATGAAGGTACAATTATCGCAGCAATCATATAGAACATTGCTATTGGATTTAATTTATGGCCATACGCCTTAATCTCGATTAATTGCTCTTTACTTATTTGATCTATTGTAGCCTCGAGACTCTTTGAGATGTCTGCTCCAGTTTTAATTGAGTTTACAATCTGCCACAAAACTTTCCTGAACTTATCTGAAGGTGTAAACTCGATCACCTCATTAAGAGCTATTTCAATTGGGATTCCTAATTCTATCTTATCAACTATTTCCCGTATATGGATCCCAATATGCTTATAACTCTTAGCTGCAGTAGAAAGGGCATTATATAAAGGGACGCCACTCTCAAGTTCAATTTGTATAAACCTTCCCGCATATACTATTTCTTTGTCAATTTCTTTTGCCTTTTTTATTGCTATTGCTTGCGGTAATTTTAGCATATATGTAAAAAGTCCAAAGACCAATATCGGAAACAATGGGATAATGATGATTAGCGAAATGTTAAATTTTAAAAACATGAAAAAAAGCAGAACTATTATCCCAGATCCTATGTAAAATGAAGAAAGAAATGTTCTCTGTACGAAGATATCAGGTTTTATCTCCATATCTGCCTGTTTTAGATATAGTTTTAGGCCTGGCAATTCCCTTGAAACCTTAGTAAATATCGGTAAAATTTATACCACCCCTTCTATTAATTTTATGCTGAGAAATACTACCATTCCCCCAACCACTGATATTTGACAGATTTTTTTATTTTCTAATTCCCAGTTTTTCCAATTCCTTTTTTATTTTGTCTATTCCATAAGGCGCTATTTCATCCCTTGAGGCATCCAATGCATTTTTATTCTCTGTATTAGTCTTTAATGGTAGATTATTACTGTCTATAGATAGGGGCTTTGCGGCTCTTGTTACTTGCTGTAATGGGCTAGCAGATATTGGAGCCTTTGGCATGGTAGCTTTCACTTCTGCCAAATCTTTATTCTTATCAACCAATTGCATGAACTGGTCCTTTTTAGTATAATACTCTGCCATCACTCTGCCTACACTATCAACTGTGTTAATATCTTTAGCAACAAGCCAGTTGAGAATCTTCTCTTTCTCCTTTAAATCCTGATAAATCTCCTTGTCTGTCATCCCTGTTAAAAGGCTAATTGTACTAAATAGGTTAATTGAGTCAACTAGCTTGTCAATCTTATCTCTTGAAATATCTAGCTGCATCAACACTCTTGCTGTTCCGTCAGGTGTCATTTCAGATATTTGAAATGTTCTTCTCAATCCAGTCCTTCTATTTCTATATTGGACTATAATCATAGATATTGCCTGAAGCATGCTTGAAGGAATCTCTATTGGCGGATTTGTTAGTCTAGTGATTACTTCTCTCGTATCATTTGCATGCACTGTTGCATAAACTGAGTGGCCCGTGTGAATAGCTTCAAATAATACCTCTGCTTCTTTATGCCTTCTTATCTCTCCAACTAATATCCTATCAGGTCTCATTCTTAATGAGTTCACAAGAAGGTCAAGCATACTTATTTCCCCTCTTCCTTCAGGATTTGGTAGCCTTGTTACCAGAGGAACCCAGTGTAAAAACTTTGGAAGCTGGAGTTCTCTTGTGTCCTCTATAGATATTATCCTCTGATTTGGTGGGAAAAAAGAAGCGAGAACATTAAGCATTGAAGTTTTTCCAGATGCTGTTCCACCGGCAACGAGGGCAGATAGCTCATATTGTATCCCCTGCCATGCTAGAGATGCTGCAGAAGTTGATATTACTTTTTCTTTTAAGAAATCAGTGATTGTCCAAGGTTTTGAAGCAAACTTTCTAATAGTCATAGTGTTCCCTTCTATAGAGATTGGGGAAAAGGTTGCATTAATTCTATCGCCTGATTCTAGAGAAGCATCCATCAAAGGAGAGAGTATAGTTATCTGCTTGTCAGATTTTCTTGCTATAATTCTAGCATAATGTTGGATCTGCTCTTCGCTTTCCATTTTAATATTTGTCTTAAGCCATCCAAACCTCTTGTGATATACCCATACATTTTCCCTTGAGCTATTAATTACAACTTCCTCTAGATTTTCATCATCCATTAAAATTTCCATATCGCCTAGGCCAAGATTTTTCCTGACAAAATAGGAATACAGTACAGAGATTGTAGCCTCGTCTGACAATAGAAAATATTTTTTCAAAAGAAAATTTATCTTTTCCCCAAATTTTTGTTCAATCATCTGATCCTTTTTCGGATCTGTAATGTCTATAGTACCAAGACTTATTTTTGAAACTAGCTCGTCTCTAATTTTCTGGAGGACAATATCTGTTGACTTACTTATTGCCTTTATAGAAATATCGTAGACTGGCACAAAGCCTTCACCATCATAAATCCTTACATTTATAGGTATATTTTTAGATATAAAAGTATATTTCTGTTCTTTCATCTATCCCTCTTTTATTAAATTTAGATTATTATCTGCTTTATTTGGAATGCTAATTTGCGATGATTATTCTTCATTTTTATATTTTTCTCTAGATATATCTTCTATAACTTCAATCTTCTTAGGTTCTGACACTTCTTTTTCAGTGACTTTAGATGGCTCTAAATCTTTTCCAGATACACCCGCTAACAACAATAATAAAAACAAGTCCAAAAATATAATAATACGTCCTGCCCATATGCAAAAGCTTTTACTTATTTTATAAGATTTAACTTATGAGATCTATTCTATATTATTCCTTTATTTGTTTTGATAATTCCTTAAGTTCATCTTCAATATTAGTTTTTTTATTCTGGATCTCAGAAAACTTATCCTGCAAATCTTTTATATGCTCTTTATCTTCCTTTATATCCATAAAAGTACCTATTATTTTTACAATTCCGACAAGCCTTATAATCTCATCCCTTAGCTCATTTTTATCTTTATCAATCTTTTTTACTAGCTCTTCTATTTTTTGCTTTTTATTAATTATCTGCAGGAGTCTATTAGTTGCTTCGTTTCCTCTTAAAACCTCTTCCTCTATCTCTTTTTCCTTTTTTTTAACACTAGTTAATGTATCTTCAAGTTCTTTCAAGTCTCTTTTCGCGTTCTCTATATCCTTTTCTATATCCTTCTTGAACCTTTGAAACTCTTCTCTAATATTGTTTATTTCTTCACCTACGTTATCTAGAAAATCTAATGCGTTCTCAGCTTTTCTTGCTACTATTTCTTTCTCCTCGTAAAACTGTGATTTTTTCTGCTCTAACTGCTGCTTGCTTAATTCTTTATATATTAAATATGGTGTTGTGACCTTATAATCAATCTCTATTAAGCCCTCTTCTTCTAAGAAATTTGCCCATTCTTCTACAATTGATGCAGATATGCCAAGTTTTATTGCTGCACTTTTGATAGGAATCTTTTTCTCTTTTTTGATGAGTTCCACTAGTTTATCTACTCCAGTCTCTACAATAGCAGCTTTATCCATCATTAACCCCTATATTCTTGTATGTAGAGTTAACTTATATAAAGGTTTTCTTATTGAAGGCTCTGTCCTAAATCTCGCTATCGCTCGCCATTGGTCGCCATTGGCTTCAAAATGCTTAAAGTTTACATCATTGAAGACGCTGCGTTCCCGTAGGGAGCCTCCCCTCGCAACGCATTAGCAGTTTTACCCTAAGGCATTTTGACCTTGTGCCAATGGACTTTTAGGACAGAGCCGTTATTGGAAGCAAATTATGATTATCATTTTAACCTAATAGTAACACCAAAGGTTTATAAGAGTGAATGAAGAATAATACTATATGCCTAAAATTATACCGATACAAAAACTTGAATCAAAAATAAAAGGCAATGCAAGAGTCCCTACAGGTATACCTGGATTTGATAGGATAAGTTCAGGTGGTTTTGTAGATGGCTCTGTTAATCTTATTTCTGGGAGTGCAGGAACTGGAAAGACTATATTTGCCTCTCAATTTTTGTACAATGGCGCTGTTGAATATGATGAAAAAGGACTTTTTGTTTCATTTGAGGAAGATTTAGACAATTTAAAGCTTGATATGAAAGAGTTTGGTTGGGACTTCGAAGAGCTTGAAAAAGCAGACAAAGTGCGTTTTGTATATTTAGGGCCTTACGAAACAACTGACTTGCAGGCAAGGCTTATCAGAGAGATCTCAAAAACTAATGCAACAAGAGTTGTAATCGATACTATTTCTGTGTTTGCAATGGCACTTAAGAATGACTACGAAATTAGGAAAGAAATCTATACTTTAGCCAGTATGCTTAAAAGATTAAATTGTACAGTTTTACTGACTTCTGAGGTAGTTGGAGATTTAGCTGAATCAGGAAACTACAATGCTTTAAGTAGATACGGCGTTGAAGAATTTGTGGCAGACTCTGTAATTACACTCCATTACTCAGGTTTAGGAGGCAAAGGTGACAGAGCTATAAGAATTTTAAAGATGCGAAGAACTAACCACAAGAAGGGAGTAGTTTCCATGGAGATTACTGATAAAGGTATTCTTGTTTATCCTTAGAAATAGTTCTTATATTCTAAACTGTCAAAAACCACCCATCATATGTCGGCAAATGCTTTGCATGTTGAGAATCAGAGAATCTCGAGCATCATCGAAAATCGCTTTGCGTCAGAACTAACTCTACATGGGATTACATTAAACCAATTATCAGCATTATGAACTCTTAAATACATATCAACAGGCCATTCATCTTCTTTTATACTACTCATAATACAAAGGGGTTATTATTTTATATTAATATTTTACTACGTAGAGAAAATTGCTCAGCGCAAATAAAATCTAAGATGTGAATTAGAATAAAACAATATACTCTAAAATCAGTCTTTTACTGTTCTTCTATATCTATATCGCATTAAGTTCCCTCTTACTTGCTCAAATTCCACAAAATTACTCTTCCTCAATCTCTTTAAACAGGCTGTTACTGAACCAATTGACATCTTGAGAACTCTAGCTATCTCTTTAGTAATAAACCACTTTTTAGGGTTTTTCTTTAAATACTCAAGGATTTCATATTGCCCTATATTTACCACCTTCTCTCAATTAGCATCTACAAAAACAGCATTTGCAATTAGTATATAAGGTTTTTGCTTATAAATGGCACCGTTCAAAATGTAGGTTAGCATCAATTCCAACGAAGTTGGTGCCGAAC